>JBBRVA010000011.1:0-24975 GCA_038247295.1 Caldilineales bacterium
ACCGATATTGATATCCGGCAGGTCGTTGAATTTGAAAGCCATGAACATCCTGTTCTGAGTGTCTATTTAAACGTCGATCCCCAGCGTTGTACGGTAGAGCAGTATCGGCTGGCCCTGCGCAATCTGCTGGATAAGGCCGACGATGCTGCGCCGGAAGATGTTGCGCGCGTCCAAAATTATGTCGAGACGGGCTACAATCGTCAAGGGCGGGGCCTTGTCCTCTTTAGCTGTGCGGGCAAAGATTTCTGGTGGGTGCAGAGCTTGCAGACGCCAGTCGAAGATAGCGTTTGGGTCAGTTTTCGCCCCTACGTGCGCCACTTGGCCACCTTAATGGATACCTATGCCCGTTACGGTGTGATCCATGTCGACCAAGTAGGGGCGCGGCTCTATGTTTTCCACATGGGCAATCTGGAAGCGGCTGAAGGCTATTTGGGCGCAGATGTAAAATTGCACAAGGCAGGTGGTTGGTCGGCGTCGCGTTTTCAACGCCGAGAAAGTGGCCAAGCGCGCCAAAATCTGCAAGATGCGGCCGAAATGGCCGAGGAATTTTACCGGCAAACGGATACCCAGCGGTTGATCTTGGCCGGCACCGAAAAGAATGTGGCCACCTTCAAAGCGCTGCTCAGCCATCGGCTCCGTTCGATGGTCGTCGGCCAGATCAATGCCAAAGCCAATGCCACCCCAGCGGACATTCGTGAAAAAGCGTTGGAAATGGCGCAAAAAGCCAGCAAGGCAGAAGCGATTGCCTTAACCGATGACCTGCTTGCCCAATCTCATATCGGGGGCAATGCGATCGTGGGATTGACCGAAACCTTGACCGCCGTACAGAGCGGACGCGCCCAACATGTGGTTGTGCTGGCCGATTTTGTTCAGCCAGCCTATCGTTTTGTCGATAGCGGCTTGATTATCTTAGATCTCAACGAACAGAGTGAATTGGCCAGCGGCCGCGTGCAACCCCTGCCGGATGCTGTGGACAGTGTGCTACGGCGCGCCCTGGAGCAGAATATCGGTGTGACAATTTTGGAAAAGCACGACGGTCTTGCCTCGGCTGGCAAGATTGGGGCGGTGACACGTTACTAAAAGATGCCAGGCTATACATAGCCTATTTTTGCAATAAGCTCATGAAAAAGCGGCGCCGGAAATCGATTCCTGGCGCCGCTTTTTATTATTCACTAAACGCCCCTCAATCTCGTCCCCAGCAATGGGGTTTGACTGAATCTACTCTGTCCTGGACGTTCTCTAGACGCTTTTTGCGTTGACGCTAGACGCTCTCTGGACGTTGGCCTGTTATCCTCAGATTGCAACCTAATTATCTCTCATCCGATTACCAGCACGGTGGCTACCCAATAGGCCGCGCCGCACTACGACAAATTTAACCGAATTGCAGTGCTTTATTGCAGGGTTCTGCCAGATTCTTGCAATAGGGCACTACAAGTTCTCTTTCGATAGTGGCGCATCAAATTGGTCACATTCTCGTCACGATGGGCGATTATGTTACTGATTATGAATTTTAGGAAATTCCTTAGTTTACTCATTTTAACAGGGGCAGGGCAATCACGTGAGACCAACCTTACAAAGTTTCCTCCGCCATTGCCTGGATTGTAAGCGAAGAGATGTATACAAGACGCTTATAATGGTGTATTATACATGGAAATCGTAAGCTGCTTGAACCCCTTAACAGTCCGTTCATTCCCATATTGTTTCCTTTGCCACCCAAAAGGCTCAGGATTGGTTTGGGCACAGCCGAGCGGTAGCACTATCTCTATCAATCCAACACTGTACTCTAAGGAAAAGCCTAATGAAATACAATCAGTCGACGGGCAGGGCGGGGCTATACGCTGCCCTAATCAAAAGGCGCGCGTTTATGGGGGGCGCTGTAGCTGGTTTATCGACAGTTGCTTTATGGCTGGCTGGTTTCCCAACCGGGCGCAACTTCGGACAGCAACGCTCATTGGAAGAATTGCATTTTGCCGATTTTAACGCGCTGTTCGGTCAGCACTTTTCTATACGGCGCCAGGGAGAGCCGCCGATCATCACCCAACTGGTGGCCGTAAAAAAGAGCGCCTTTCCAGCCATTGGTGGCAGTAGCCCTCAGACTGAATGTTTCTCCCTGACCTTTTGTTCCGCCAAAGGGTCGCAGCTTGTGCAGGGTAGCTATACCTTTGCCCACAGACAACTTGGCTATTTTGAACTCTTTATCGTACCGACGCAAGCGGTTGATTATGAAGAACGATATGTTGCAATTTTTAATCGAATCTAAACCTGAGTTTGTGTTATGAGCGACCAGATCACGTTGCGGCCCGTCTGTGCCGCAGATGAAACATTTCTCTATCAAGTCTATGCCAGCACGCGGGCAGATGAAATGGCCTTAATGGATTGGACGGACGCGCAGAAAGCTGCGTTTCTCCAGATGCAGTTCCATGCACAACGCCAGCATTATCTTACCTACTATCCAGAGGCTACCTACGCGATCATTTGCCAGGATGGGCTGGCCTGCGGGCGGCTCATTCTCAATCGAACAGAGGATGAAATCTTACTGATCGACATTGCGCTCCTGCCCATGCAGCGTAACCTCAGCATCGGCACACAGTTAATCCAAGCCCTACAAGCCGAAGCAGAGGCTGCCGACAAACGGGTGCGGCTGCATGTGCACAACTTCAGTTCGGCCATTCGCCTCTATCGACGGCTGGGCTTTACCAACCTGGCCGAAAAGGATTTCTATCTGGAGATGGAATGGCGCCCAGCACATGGCCCGTCTGGTATATGGCCGATTCGCCATGAAACATTGGGCCAGTTCGATCTCTTTCTGGTGTCCAGTGGGCGTGACGAGGAAGGTCTCTATTATGAAGCAGTCTTTAACCGGCTGCTTCCCCGTAATCCAAGCTAGTGTGTGTCCAGTTGTCGGAGTAGCAGTGCTGTTCCGACAACTGCTGTTTTTATATTGTTCTAAAAATTGTCTAAATCCACAAGAGTAGGAGAAAAAACGTATGAGTGAGCCTTTCCTCGCCGAGATTATACTGTTTGCGGGCAACTTTGCGCCGCGCGGCTGGGCCTTTTGCCAGGGCCAGATCCTTTCCATTTCCCAAAACACGGCACTCTTTTCGCTGTTGGGCACCACCTATGGCGGCAATGGGCAAACCACCTTTGCCCTGCCCGATTTGCGCGGGCGGGTGCCGGTAGGCACAGGACAAGGGCCCGGGTTACCCGCTATCAATCTAGGGGACGTCTCTGGCGCGCCAACCCACACGTTGATCATTACGGAAATGCCGGCGCACAACCACGCGGCGCAGGCCGCTGGCAATTCTGGGGCCGGCGATAGCGCCAGCCCCAATGGCAATACGTGGGCGACTTCGACCGCGCGCGATAATGTTTACATCAACGCCGCGCCCAATGGCCCGATGGCCCCCAATACTGTCACCGTCGGCATCGCTGGTGAGAGTCAGCCGCACAACAACATGCAACCCTTTCTAGGCATGAACTACATCATTGCCATCGAGGGCATCTACCCCTCGCGCTAAGCTGGGGTTCTGCGGCAGATGGTCGTTAATAGGGTAACAAAGACCATGTGCCGCAGAACCCAAAGCGTCGGTTTGGCAATATCACCCCCCCGGTGTCGAGACCAACTACATCGCCTCACCATGGGTGTAATGTGTTTACTCTATCAGGAGAATTTATGAATCACTCTAACAACTTACTGCCCGCATACCCGCTTAGGCGATGGTGGTGCATACTGTTTGCTGGATTTCTGGTCATTGGGGCTTTGAGTTACCCGCAAGTGGCCTATGCCGCCACCTTTACGGTCACCAAAACGGCGGACACCAACGATGGCGCGTGTAATGCTGATTGTTCGCTGCGCGAGGCCATCATTGCCGCCAATGCCAACATCGACGCCGACACGATCAATGTACCCGCCGGCACCTTTTCCTTCAGCCTCAGTCCAGGGTCAGACGAGAACGTTGCCGCAACCGGTGACTTAGATATAATCAGAACAGTTACCATCAACGGCACTGGCGCTGGCAGCACCATCATTGATGGTGGCAATGTGGATCGAGTCTTTGATATTGCACCACTGAGCGTCTGTAGCTGCACCGTTACCCTTTCTGGAATGACCATTCGCAATGGTAGGGCTTCTGCCACCAACTTCTCCATCGGTGGGGGCATCTTCATTAACACTGGGACGACGGTCATCATCAACAATAGTGTGCTTAGCAACAACCAATCACAGACTAGCAGCGGTGGCGGCATTGAGAATCGTGGCACACTCACACTCAACAATGTAACCATGCAAAATAACACAGCATTTGGGCTGGGTGGCGCCATCAATAATATTGGATCGCTGACCGTGGATAACAGCACCTTCCAGAACAATTCGGCTGAGTCTGGCGGGGCTTTGTATATCAACATGGCTTCCAGCAACAGCGCCAACATCGCTGGCAGCACCTTTACGAACAACCAGGCTGTGGCAACGGCTGGCGGTGTTGCCGACAATGGCGGCGCCATTGCGATTAATAGCGACGGCTCAGTCAGTATTACCAAGAGCACCTTTACCGGCAACAGCTCGGTGCAAAATGGAGGTGCTATCTATTTTAATGACTCTGCTACCGAAGGCGCTGTCCCGACCCTAACCCTGAATTTCAACCGTATCGTCGGAAACACGGCCACCACGGCGGGCAGCGGCCTCTTCCGCGCCAGTGGGACGGCGTCGGCCGAAAACAACTGGTGGGGCTGTAATGCTGGCCCTTCCACCGCGCCCTGTGACCGCGTCTCTGGCACGGCCGACTTTGATCCCTGGCTGCGGCTGACGCACACGGCCAGTCCTAACACGGTCAACACCGGCGCGGCGACTACCCTAACGGCCAGTTTCCTCACTAATTCGGCCAATGCGGCGGTAGCCGCCAGCAACCTCACGGCGCTGGTGGGCTTGCCCGTGACCTTCAACGGTGCGGTGGGGGGCGCGATCTCAGGTGCGCAGTCATCGATCCAGTCCAATGGCACGGCCACCGCCATCTTTACTGCTGGCGGCACAGCCGGCGCCGGGGCGGCCAACGCCACGGTGGATAGCCAGATGGTAACCGCCAACATTACTATCCAAACCCCGCCCGACTCGACACCGCCCACCGTGGTCTCGATCACCCGGGCCAGCGCCAACCCAACCAACGCGGCCAGCGTCAACTTTACCGTCACCTTCAATGAATCCGTAAACGGCGTTGATGCGGTTGACTTTACACTGACCACAACTGGTGTGAGCGGCGCCACTATCGGTACTATAAGCGGCAGTGGCGCGACTCGCACGGTGGCAATAAACACCGGCACGGGCAGTGGCACCATCCGCCTCGATCTGGTGGACAATGACACAATTGTCGATGGCGCCAATAACCCCTTGGGGGGGGCAGGCGCAGGCAACGGCAACTTTACCACTGGCGAAGTTTACACCATCGATAAAACCGGGCCAAGCGTGACGATCAACCAGGCGAGTGGCCAGACCGATCCCACCAGCGTGGGTCCGATCAACTTCACGGTGGTCTTTGGTGAAGCAGTGACCAACTTTGCCACGGGTGATGTGACGTTGAGTGGCACGGCTGGCGCCACAACCGCCACGGTGACGGGCAGCGGCACAACCTATAATGTCGCCGTCAGCGGTATGACCACGAACGGCACGGTTATTGCCTCGATTGCCGCCAATGCGGCCACCGATGCGTTGGGCAACGGCAACACGGCTTCGAGCAGCGCCGATGATACGGTCACCTTTGACACCACAGCGCCAACGGTGAGCATGAGTTCGGCTGCGCCCGACCCGACGAATACCAGCCCGATTCTGGTGACCGTGCAATTCAGTGAAAACGTGACCGGCTTCGCGGAAACCGACATTGTGGCGAGTAACGCCACGGTGGGCAACTTCGTGGCCGTTGATGGCGACACCTACAGCTTTGATCTCACCCCAACTGGCCAGGGGTTAATTACGGCTGACATCGCCAACGGCGTGGCGCAGGATACAAGTGGCAACGGTAACTCTGCGGCGGCGCAGTTCAGCCGCACCTTCGACAGTGTTGCGCCAAGCGTGACGATCAATCAGGCAAGCGGACAAGCTGACCCTGCGAGCAGCGCCCCGATCAACTTCGAGGTGATCTTCAGCGAGTCGGTGAGTGGGTTCGATGGTTTGGATGTGAACTTGAGCACTAGTAGCGCACCCGGTACACTCACTGCGAATGTGACGGGCAGCGGCACAACCTACAATGTGGCGGTCAGTGGCATGACGGGCAACGGTGCTGTCACCGCCAGCATTCTGGCTGGGGCCGCAACCGATGCCGCGGGCAACAACAGCGCCGCTTCGACCAACACGGACAACACGGTGACGTTTGTTGCCGCCGTGCCCGACTTGACCCTCACCAAGAGCCACACTGGTAACTTTAGCCAAGGCCAAACCGGTGCGCAATACGCCCTGCTGGTCACCAACAACGGCACTGCTTCCTCTAGTGGTACGGTGACGGTGGTGGACACACTGCCTTCTGGCCTGACGGCGACCGCATTGAGCGGTACTGGCTGGAATTGTACGGTCGGCACGCTGACCTGCACGCGCAGCGATGCGCTCGGCGCGAGCAGCAGCTACCCGAACATCCTCTTAACCGTGAATGTGGCGAGCAACGCAGCGGCCAGCGTCACCAACAGCGCAACTGTTGCCGGTGGCGGCGAGCAGAACACGGGTAACAACACGGCCAACGATCCGACCACGATCAATCCTACTCAGCCGACAACACCAGTAGTTGTGATCAGTTCAAGCAAGAACGGCAGTGCACGCGGGTTAAGTTATCGCGATGAGGACATAATCCAATATGATCCGGCCAGCGGCCAGTGGAGCATGATCTTCGACGGATCGGATGTGGGGTTGCGGGATGAAGATGTGGATGGGTTTGCCTTCCACCAGGGAATGTTATTACTAAGTGTGGACGACGACTTCACTCTGTCTGGCAGTCATACCGCCAATGGCCAACCCCTGGCGGTGGATGATGCAGACATTCTTGCCTTCATCCCTACGCAGTTGGGCAGCAGCACCAAAGGCAAATTCCAACCAACTCCCTACCTCGATGGGTCGGCGAACGGCTTGAACACCAGTAGCGAGGATATTGACGCCATCAGTTTTGATGGGGCAGGCAATTTGCTGATTAGCATTACCGGCGCTTTCAACGCTGGCGGTATCAAAGGCAACGACGAAGATATCCTCGCTTTTAACGCTAGCAATGGGAGTTGGAGCCTTTACTTTGATGGCTCGCGCGTGGGCTTGACCACGGGTGGTGAAGATGTTGTAGCGCTGTGGGTAGACCCTGTCAACCCGAAGCTTTACCTGAGCACACATGATGATTACAATGTGCCCGGTGTCAGCGGCAGCGAAGATGACATCATCGTCTGCGCTTACAGCAGTTTGGGTGACACCACCGCCTGCACCTTTACGCGATTCTTAGATGGCAAGGCGGTAGGATTCAAGGAGGCGATTGACGGCATATCGATTGGTCCCGTCACACTGGCAACCATCGTCAACGCAGCAGACGCAACAGATGATACGATCTCATTGCCTGGCGACGATGCCGATGATCCCGATGAAATCGACAGCCAAGTGACCGATGGGGAAGAGACCCAGCTGAATCATCTCTTCCTGCCGCTTGTTGCTAACTAATGAAGCGTAGATAATAGATATTACCAATCTATGGCCCCGATCACGATCGTGATCGGGGCCGTACGTATTTTAGGCGGGCAACGAAGCGGTCTGCTCAACTATCAATCCCTGTCCAAAGCCTAAAATGTACGAAATTGGTAGCTTATGGTAGATTCAAATATGTTACCATATCCATATTGGCTCAGCTGTGAAAAGTGTGAAAACCGTTGTTTTCACCCGCGGGAAAATAATGCGTTTTCACACTTTCGGCTCGACGTGAGACCTCGGCGCTTCCAGGCGCGAGTCGTCGAACGCTCACCGACACGGCAGATGAGCCAAGCATATTTGTTTGCCTGGAGCGGCGATCAAAATGTTGGTAGCACCGTTGCGAGTAATCCGGAGATCAATGCTACAACAATCAAGTAGCAGAAACGTGATCAATAATGACTGACGCTGCAATCCACCCTCGCTCGTCGCGCCTGAGCGGTTTTTATCAAAAAAATATACCCGAACGTGTGGCCCTGCTGGCCGAATGGGCCGCTCTTACGGCTGACGAAACAGCCGTGTTGGAAATGGGGCTTTCGGTGGCGCAGGCGGACAAAATGATCGAAAATGTGGTGGGTCGTTACAGCCTACCGCTAGGTATTGGCGTAAACTTTTTAATCAATGACCGTGATTATCTGATCCCAATGGTGGTCGAAGAGCCGTCGGTGGTGGCAGCGGTCAGTTATGCCGCCAAATTGGCGCGTGAAGGCGGTGGCTTTCACACCGGCAGCACAGAGCCAGTGATGATCGCTCAGATCCAGCTTTTGGACGTGCCTGATCCGGTAGCAGCGGCGACAGCGATCCTGGCCGAAAAGTGTGTGCTGTTAACATTGGCCAACACCAGCCCAACCATTGCCCAGATGGGCGGGGGACCGGTCGATATTCAAGTGCGCCAGTTGCCACAAACACCGACGGGACCGATGACGATTGTGCATCTGCTCTTTGATGTGCGCGACGCGATGGGCGCTAACGCCGTCAACACGGCGGCGGAGACAATTGCGCCTGTCCTCGAACGTTTGAGCGGTGGCCGTGCCTTGTTGCGCATTTTAAGCAATTTGACCGATCAGCGGCGCGCGTGGGCGGAAGTGACAATTCCCGCGCAAAGTTTTACCAACGGCGCCGAGTCTGGCGCCACAGTGATCGAAAACATTGCCCATGCCAACAGCTTTGCCGTCGCCGATCCCTATCGGGCCGCCACGCATAACAAGGGCATTCTCAACGGCATTGACGCCGTTGCCCTGGCTACCGGCAACGACTGGCGCGCCATCGAGGCGGGCGCACATGCCTATGCCGCCCGCGACGGGCAGTACCGGGCACTGACAGTGTGGGCGGTGAGGCGGGAGGGGCGTGAGGGTGTAGGGGTGTGGGGGAGAGCGGGTGTCATCCATGCTCCTCTACACCCCTACACCCCTACACCCCCGCTCCCCTCCCTCTACGGCCGCCTCGAACTACCGCTCGCCGTCGGCATCGTCGGCGGGGCGACACGGACACACCCGGTTGCCCAGGTGGCGCTGAAAATTCTGGGCGTGCGCAGCGCCCGCGAGTTGAGCGAAGTAATGGCCGCCGTGGGCCTGGCACAAAATCTAGCCGCGTTGCGGGCGCTGGCTACCGATGGCATCCAGCGTGGTCACATGGCCTTGCATGCCCGTCAAGTCGCCACGGCGGCTGGTGCGCAAGGGATTGAGGTAGATCTGATTGCCGCTCAGTTGGTGCGTGAAGGACAGGTGCGCGTTGAGCGAGCGAAAGCGTTATTGATCAAGGAAATAAAATGCTAAACCAACCAATTCGCCCGGTCGGCATTGCCGGCTATGGCGCATATGTGCCCCGTTACCGGCTGCCGGGCAGCGAAATTAGCCGAGTGTGGACCGAGAGCAATAGTAAGAGCCCGGTGCGCGAAAAGGCCGTGCCGGGGCTGGATGAAGACACCGCCACCATGAGTATTGAAGCGGCGCGCAATGCAATGGCGCGCGCCAATATTGATCCGCAAACCGTGCGCGCCGTCTGGGTGGGCAGCGAGAGCCACCCCTACGCCGTCAAGCCGACCGGCACGATTGTAGCCGAGGCAATTGGTGCAACCCCAGGTGTATTAGCCGCCGACTGGCAATTTGCCTGCAAAGCGGGCACCGAGGCGATGCAGGCTGGGATTGGCTTTGTCGGCAGTGGCATGGCCGATTATGTGATCAGCATTGGCATGGATACGGCGCAGGGGCGACCGGGCGATGCCCTCGAATATACCGCCGGCGCCGGTGGCGCAGCCTTTATCCTGGGGCCAGCCGAGACAGCGCTGGTTGTGATCCAGCGTTCGCTTAGTTACGTCTCGGATACAACCGACTTCTGGCGTCGTCCTTCCACCCACTATCCCAGCCACGCCGAACGCTTCAGTGGTGATCCAGGTTATTTTGGCCACATCATCCCCGCTGCCGAGCAGATGATGGCGGAAATGGAGACAACGCCTACTGATTATGCGTATGTAGTCTTCCACCAACCCAACCCCAAGTTCCCCACGCGGGCTCTAGCTGATCTGGGTTTTACACCGGAACAATGGAAAACAGGGCTGCTTGTGCCGGAGATTGGCAATACCTACGCCGGTTCCGCCATGATCGGGCTGGCAGCGGTTCTGGATGTTGCGCAGCCGGGCCAGCGCATTCTTATGGTCAGCTATGGCAGCGGCGCCGGTTCCGATGCGTTTGATCTGCTGGTGACCGAGCGCATTGTCGCCGCGCAAAAGCGCGCCCCATCGACGCGTGATTATATTCAACGCCGGGTGCCAATCGATTATGCGCAATATGTGCGCATGCGCAAGAAACTGGCTGATCACTAAACGCACAATTCTTGTGCCATAACATAAGTATAGACAAAGCGCTGGACGGGCAATCAAGATTGCTCGTCCAGTTTTATTTTGCGCGCTGGCTGGTGATGAGGAGCAGTTTTGGTACACAGATGACACAGATAAGCATCTGTGTCATCTGTGGATAAATTTGAATGGTCAAAGCGTACTGAAAAACGAAAGGTTTGACAGCTTAACCAGCGCCGAGTACACTGTGCTCCTTACATTTTTTACTCGCTTAGGATTGGTTACGCTGTGATCTGGTTTCTACTTCGTCGTTTGTTGATGCTTCCGCCGGCGCTACTTGTCATTCATTTTCTGGGCTTTAGCTATACCCATCTGGCGCAGCGCGCCCACGCCGCCCAAAACCCCTTTGGCGCTGCGCAAACCGATTGGCCACCCATCGGTGTTTTGTATCGCACCTACTGGATCGAATGGTTGGGAGGCACGCCACCCGCTGCCGGTAGTCGTGACCCACTGCCAGGGTTGGTCTTGCCAGCGCTGGGCATGAGCTTGGGACTGTTGCTCATCGCCTTTGTCGTCAGTACCGCACTGGGCTTATTGCCTTGGCGTTGGGGCAACCCGCGCGGCGAGCCCAAGCGCGCTGCCGGGCGTGCGTGCGGCCCCACTCTGGAAGGTGGCACTGGGTGAAGCTAAAACACCCGTCGGTGGCACCGTCGCCGCGGGACGCATCTATGTCGCCACGGCCGAGGGTGAACTGATCGCACTGGCCGATCCCAACCCATAACTTATCCCACAACTATCCCACATTTATCCCACAAAATTGTGTGGGAAATGTGGGGGATATGGATCAGCTGTAGGCCATAATCTCCAATGTGCGCACCAATGCCGTGCGCCAATGGCCGGCCTCGTCGATGGGCAGATAGATCGCGCGGCGCGCCACACGCGCCGCATGCTCTGGGTGGACATTCACATCATCCAGTTGACCCAGTCCCTGGCGCAAGCGTCGTTGCATAGCGGGGCGGTTCATATTTTCCAGTGCTTCGCTGTGCAAAACCAGTTGATCCAACTCGCGCCCGATCCGGCTGACCCCAGCGCGCAGGGAAAGAATCTTGACCCGGATCTGGAAGAGCAGGTTTTCCACTTCTTCTGGTACCGACTGCGTTTCTTCGTCGCTACCAAAGCGATCCAGCAACTCCTGGCGCATCTCCTCGATGGTTTCCTGGTGCGTAATACCGGCGATGCGCCGGTACATTTGCAACCGAATGCTCTCCTCGGCGATGTAGGTTTGGGGAATCTGGGCATCGAGTGGCAAATCCAACGTCACCGGTGGCGCCAACGGATCCTCAGGGTCGAAAGGGATTTCAAGATCCGTGGCCGGTTGCAAGTTGCGCGCCTGGGGTGACGCCTGATCGGTTGTTTGCTCCTCGCCCTGTTTCCCTATTTCCTTGTTTCCCTGTTTCCCTATCTCCCCTTCCGCCTCCACCGCCTTGTCAAAGCGCTCCTTCTTGTGTTTGGCCTCGTTGATCGCCTGGGCGAGCAAGCGCGTGTAGAGATCAAAGCCGACGCTGTCGATGTGGCCGTGTTGGCGCGCACCCAACAGATCGCCCGCCCCGCGAATCTCCAGATCGCGCATCGCAATGCGGAAACCAGCGCCCAATTCTTCGCTGCTTTCCATGATCGCAGAAAGGCGGCGGCGTGAGTCGTAGCTGAGACTGGTGTGTTTGTCGTAGAGCAGATAGCAGTGGCCGCGCTGCGCGCTGCGTCCCACCCGGCCGCGCAACTGATAGAGCTGGGCCAGACCAAAGTTATCGGCGCGGTTGATAATGATCGTATTGGCGTTGGGAATGTCTAGCCCATTCTCGATGATCGTTGTTGCCACCAAAACATCATGTTTGCCTTCGGAAAAAGCCAACATCACATCTTCCAATTCGCGCTCGGCCAGCTGGCCGTGGCCCACCACAATCGACGCTTCTGGCACCAGATGTTGAATGCGGTCGGCCAGATAGTGCAGACCACGGATGCGGTCATGGACGACAAAAACCTGGCCTTTGCGGTTGATCTCGCGTTGGACGGCCTGCTTGATCAGCACTTCGTCGTATTCCGCCAACACCGTATGGATCGGCAGGCGCTCTTTGGGCGGCGTGTTGATCGTCGTCATATCGCGCACACCGCTCAAACTCATGTGCAACGTGCGCGGAATCGGCGTGGCGCTCAGGGTCAAAACGTCGACCTGGGCGCGCATCTGTTTGATGCGTTCTTTGTGCGACACGCCAAAGCGTTGCTCCTCATCGACAATCAACACACCCAGGTCTTTAAATTCAACATCTTGGCTCAAGAGCCGGTGCGTGCCAACAACAAAGTCGATTGAGCCTTCACGCAGCCCATCCAAGATTTTTTGTTGTTGGGAAGGAGTGCGGAAGCGGCTAAGCATCTCTACTTTAACCGGAAAACGTTGCATGCGGCTGCTGACGGTGCGAAAATGTTGCTGGGCCAACACGGTGGTCGGCACCAGCATGGCCACCTGCTTGCCGTCTAAAATGGCTTTGAACGCAGCACGAATCGCCACTTCGGTCTTGCCATAGCCGACATCGCCAATGATCAGGCGGTCCATCGGTTTGTCCGACTCCATGTCCTGTTTCACCGCTTCGATCGCGCGCAGTTGGTCCTCGGTCTCTTCGTAAGGGAAACTGGCTTCCATCTCTTCTTGCCATGGACCATCCGGACTATAAACATGGCGATGGACCAGTTCGCGCTCGGCATACAGCTTGAGCAGATCTTCAGCAATATCGGCCACCGCGCGCCGAGTGCGATCCTTGACGGTCTGCCAGTCGGCGGTGCCCAGGCGGTTAACCGGGGGCGTCTTCTCGCCGGCGCCGACGTAGCGGCTTAAGCGGTCGGCCTGATGGACAGGTACATAGAGTTTGTCGTTATGCGCATAACTCACCTGTAAATATTCGCGCGTCATGCCGGCCAGCGCCAAGCGCACCAGCCCATCATATTGACCGATGCCATGCTCCAAGTGGACGACAAATTCGCCGGGTTTGACATCGGCAAAGAAGACTTCCGGCGCAACGGTGCTGTGTGCGCGCACACTGCGCCGCGCCTGCGGCTTGCTCCAGCCGAAGAGTTCAGTATCAGTCAGGAAGTAAAGGGCGGGGGTGGCAGAGTTGGTGGGTGGGGGTGACGTTTCCTCTGCTCCTCCGCGCCCCAACTCTCCCGCACCCCTACTACCGTTCAGCCCGCGCAATACAAAACCTTCCCCCAACACACCCTGGACAAGCGTAATGCTGCGCGGTGGTGGCGGTGTGATTAACTCACTTTGCACATGGGCGACAATGTTCTCTTCGTGTAGCGATTCTTGGATGCGTGCGGCCTGGCGGGTTAGTAGGACGGTGCGATGACCTTCGGCCTGCTGGTTAGCGGTATCAGTGACAATCTGTTTCAGCTTGCCGCCGTAGCGTGGACCAGGGGTAAAACAACGGGCTAATGGGGTGTTGGCACTGGTGGCGCGGTTATACAAATCGCCGTAGCCCAATAAGATCGGGTTACGTTCGATCAACTTTTGGCGCAGTTCTTCCCCCGTCAAGAAACTGGGGGCAAAGTTGTGCGGCAACTCACCGCTGCGCGCCAACTCGGCCTGCAAGACGGCGGCCTGGTTCTCCAACTCGCCCAAGGTGGCAAAGAGATCTAATGCGTCATCGACGACCAAGGTTGCATCGTCGCTCACATAGTCGAGCAGGGTGGCCGGCTGATCGTAAAAATAGGGCAGATACCATTCGATGCCATGAAAACTTTCGCCCTGATGCAAATGTTCAACCTCGAGGCGCAGCTCTTCGCGGATTGCCAGCAGCAGGGCTGCATCACGCAGGGGGGAAGCTTCTGGCCCTTCAGCCACATTTCCCGGCGCATCCAGGGTCGCGCCCCGAATCGCGAGCCGCGCCAGCGCCGATGGCCCATATTTGCTGAGCGCTTCGCTGCCGGGGCCAATTTCTACGCTTTCCACCCGTTGTTGGGAACGCTGGTTGGTGGGGTCGAACAAGCGCAAACTTTCCACCTCGTCGCCGAAAAGGTCGATGCGCACCGGGTTGGGCAAGTTCGGCGGCCAGATATCGACGATGCCACCACGGCGAGCAAAAGTCCCTGGCTCTTCAACCACATCGGTTGGATTGTAGCCCGTCTGTGCCCAGTTGAGCGCCATTTGTTCCAGGCGCATCAAACTGCCCGTCTTGAGCGGGCGTAATGCCATCCGCAACTCGCGGGCGGGCAGCGTCTTTTGCATCAAGGCGCGTGCGCTGGCGATCACCAGTGGTTTGGGGCCGAGCCTGGTTTGCAGCGCGGCCAATGCAGTCAGGCGTTGTTGGCGCGTGTGGCCGCTCCAGGCGATGCGCTCGTAGGGCAAGGCATCCGGCTCGGCGAAAATGTAGATCGGTGGACCGCCTGCTTCTGGCGGGGGCAGCCACGCTTCTAGCGTAGTCGCCACTTGCTGGGCCATCTCGCTGCGCGCCGTAAGCAAGATCAGCGGGCCAGGGCGATCCGTTTTTAGCCCAGCCGTGATAAAAGGGCGCGCCGCTTGGAGCACGGCCTGCGGCGTGCTCTCCGGCTGGTTCAGCAGTGCCTGATAGGCAGGCAATTCACGGAGGAGAGAAAGTAAACCAGTCAGGTTCATGGGGGCTCCATCTGCGGCGGTTAAAACCGCTACAACCCAAACGAAGTCCACCTATGTGGACTGAGTCCCTTCTGTTCGAGTTGCCGCGGTTTTAACTGCCATTAAATTTATTCATGGTTGGCGTGATGCCTTCAAAGAGCCAACATTCAACTGCATCACAAATTTTCTCACGCAGCGAACCAAAAATTTCTTCATCCGCCTTGCTAAAATCCTGCAAGACGTAGGCGGCTGGATCCATACGGCCTGGGGGACGGCCAATCCCGACGCGAATGCGGGCAAAGTCTTGACTGCCTAGGTGGTCGATGATCGATTTTATGCCGTTTTGACCACCCGAACTACCTGAAGCTCGCACGCGCAACTTACCAAAATCGAGATCCAGATCATCGTGGATCACAATCAGATCAGCTGGCGTCACTTTATAGTAACGCACCAATTGGCCGACTGCTTGGCCGCTGTTGTTCATATAGGTTAGCGGCTTAACGAGCAACACCTTCTGCCGCTGACTTGCGCGCTGAACCCAGCCATCGCCCAGTCGTGCCTGCATCTGAAACTTGCTCAACTCAAGTTTGTGCCGTTGGGCAAACAGTTCAACCGTTTGAAAACCGATGTTGTGCCGGTTATTTGTATATTGCGCGCCCGGATTGCCCAGGCCGATGATCAGTTTGAGTGTTGACATAGGATCGGGAAACGGGATACGGGAAATAGGATACAGGATACTTCTGTTTCCCGTATCCCGTATCCTGATGATCAGCGGTATCGCGTCCAGGCCCAGTCGAAAATGCGTTTGCCGGCGAAGATCGCAAATGCGGCCAGAAAGAGCGCGGCGCTGATACGGACACCACTGAAGAAACGCGTGCGCATACGGTCGATGGAGAGTGCCTCACCCAGATCTCGACCCAGACTGCTGGTTGCTGTATCGTCGATGGTTGTATTGGCGGCATTGCCATCGATCACCGTCAAAGGCGCTTCTGCTGCACCCGCATCGGCTGCGGGTGGTGCCGCGACTGCGCCAGCATCCACGGCGCCTGCGACTGCGGCGGGCGTATTAGTGGGTAGCACGAGGCCATCTTCTACCTCGGGTTGGCCCACTTGGCCAATGCTGGCGCTGGCCGGGGGTGCTGGTGTATAGGTGGCCGTTGGAATCGATGTGGGTGTCGGCTCACTGGATGTAGGCGTTGCACTTGGCGTCGGTGGCTGTTGGTTGACAACCAGATTGTAGGCGAATTTTTCATCGTAGTTGCTGTCGGTTTTGACCACCCGCAGCCGCAGGCTATAGGTTCCCGGTGCCAAATCCCCGGTGGACCAGATGCCAAGTTGGCCATTGATCACCTGGTTGGTGCCACCGCCAAAGTAAATGTAGGCATCATCACCGCTTGGTTCAAGCTTGTAATAGAGCTCATAACTGCGGAATGGTTCGATGACGGCCGTGCCAATAATTGCCACATCGCCTGTAACGGGCGCACCAGCGGCTGGGGCTGTAATCCCCGATTGATTTTGGGCGTACGTGCTGATTGGATGGGAAACAGCTAGCATTGTGACAAGCAGAGCCAACACACGGAGCGTGATTCTATACCGGTGGGCATGCTGCACAAAGAAATGTAAAATTCGCATAGGGTTATCGACTACTCTTTCACTCATAACACATAATCGTTTCGGGCCAGCTGCGTTAATGCTGATGCCGTAAAAAGCTAATAATCGCCGTTAGATCGGCGTCAGTCAAATTGGGACTGCCGCCATTGGGCGGCATCGCGATCCCACTCTGATTAGCTGGGTCGTCAGCGGCGCGCCCCGTACGGATAAATTGCAGCAGCGCGTTGTCATCTTGGGTGTGAATGAACGCTGAACCAGCCAGTGCATTGCCCAGACCACTCACGCCCTCGCCGCTTGCGCCGTGACAACTGGCGCATGCTGTTTGATAAAGACGTTGTCCGTCGGCTAAAAGTTGCGCATCTGCTCCGCTGTCGATCTTCGTCTGCGCCGTATCAACACTGGTTTGCAACACCGGGAACACTTCTGCGGCGTGGGCTGGTTGGCGATTGAACTGGGCTAAAAGACCAAAGGCCAGCACAATAACGGCAACAATACCAAGCACCGGTCGCCACGGCGTGACCATAGTTTCGTCATCGTTTGGTTCACCGGCGTGCCAGGCGATGACGGCCATCAAGGTGATGATGAGAAAACCAACTAGCGACAGAAAAGGAATGGTGATAAAGCCAAACCAATTGATCCAGGCGGTGGTGCATGGCACGCCAGCGCTACAAGTGGCCGCAGAATCAAACAGGCGTGTTTTTTCCAACAAATAATGGTAGCTGGCAATCCCCAACCCCGGCAACGAAAAAGCTAACGCAAACACAGATAAATTCCTGTCCCTGCGCAATAGCCCAATCGCCAGAATCAGCGTCAGCGGATACATAAAGATGCGCTGATACCAGCATAAAATACAGGGCACAAACCCCGCCACCTCGCTAAAATAGAGACTCCCCGCTGTCGCCACCCAAGCGGCCGCCAAGGCGATCCAGAGGCTATTTCGATCCAACCAGTCGGACAAAGCAGTCATAGTTTACTGGCCAGTTTGCGCACCGAGTGCGCGATCAATTTCAGCTTGGAGCGTTGGGTAATCAAAGCCATTTTTCGAAGGCGTACCATTGACGACGATATACGGTGTGCCCGTCAAACCCAAAGCTTTCGCCTGCTCCATGGAGGCTTCCACCGCAGGCAGCGTTGCCTGGTTGGTCAAGCACTGGGTGAGCGCCTGGTTATCCAAACCCACTTCACTGCCATATTCAATGAGTTTTTCAAAGGTTAAGGCTGCTTGGCCTTGTTGTCTGGCCGCTTCGAAAAGCCGATCGTGGTAGGGCCAAAATGCATTTTGTTCGGCAGCACACTCGCTTGCCAACGCACCCCAACGCGACCCGGGCTCGAAGCCTTGTAAAGGAAAGGGACGGAATTCAAAACGAATCTTGCCAGACTTAACATAGTCGTTAATCAAATTGGGCTCGATGCTGCTCGTCCAATCCTGGCAGTGAGAACACAAGAAATCCTCCCAAGCCTGCACAGTGACGGTAGCGGCTGGGTCGCCAAGGCTCGTACCATTGATCCACGCATCAGGCAGATCGAGCGAAGCAATCGGCGTGGCGCTACTGCTGTTGCTCCATATGATCAGTCCTACGGCGATCGCAACGACAAGGACACTGCCACCAACAAGCCAGAGCGCAAAGGATGAATTGCCCTCCTTACGCCCACGCCGGGCAGATGTCGGTCTGACTGTAGAAGATTTTGTCATTTTCCACCTCACTAAAAAAGCTGATTCAATTTATGAAATATTTATTTTATATAGAGTCACTCGCGTATTCGATCAATACGTCCGGCGTCCTTAGGCTTGCTGTTGACAATGAATTCTGTTTTACAGTTCTCATTAATTGGTGACGAATGCGGCCATTGTAACTCTATCAGTATACGCAACTTTCACTTGTACAGCAAGAAATTTGTCCTGAGTAAAAGAAATTTACCATACTTTTAGGCTGTAAATTTGCTCAAATATCTAATTCGCACCCCAAGAAAGTTGGTTGTATAATCAGGCGATAGAGATAATTCTCTAGACGTAAACTACCGCTGGAACCGTAAACTTTCGTGGCAGCTTCGCAGCGGAAAGCGGTATGAACGCGCAAACTATAAATCTTGGCTTATCGGCCGCAATTGTGCAACGCCTATTTTGCCCAATTGCAAAACATCGGTTTATATACTTTTCAGAGATAACCCTCAATCTTATGCAAACGCTTGATGTAAACGTATGATCGAGACGCTCAAACTACCATCATTGTGGCAAACCATTCAGCACGCACTGGGGTTGGATCAGACGATCTTTACCGCAGTTCAACAGGCGCCGGAAGGGCTCTGGCTGGCCGGCATCATTGTCTGCCTGGCTGGTTTATCGGAGGCGCTGGGGCAGAGCATTGTGCTTTTGATCAACCGAGTGCGCTTTAAACGTTTTGTCTTGGCGTTGATGATTGCCACCATTAGCCACTTTGTGGGCTATTTGTTGTGGACAACGACGGTTTGGTTAGTGGGTGGCTATCTCTTTGAACGCACCCAACCGTGGCTGGCAATTGCCAGTGTGGTTGGTTTGGCCTATGCCCCACAACTGTTAGCCTTTTTTACCTTGACGCCTTTTATCGGCAACCCATTTTCGATCTTGCTCTCGCTGTGGAGTCTATTAGCCATTGTTGTTGCCGTGCGCGCCGGGCTGGGGTTGGAAACCTGGCAAGCGATTGTGACGAGTGGACTGGGCTGGTTGCTGATCCAAACATGGAAGCGCACAGTGGGCCGGCCTGTCTATGCGCTCGGACGCTGGCTGCAGCGGCGCGCAGCCGGGGTGCCACTCGAGTTCACATCGCATGACGTATCTCGTTTGCGCCGCCGGCCCTACTGGTTGGAAAATCTGGAAAGCTGGAAGAGCCAACGCCCTTTAATCGACCGCCATCAGTTGGTGGCGCGACTTTCACAAAGTGGCCTCTTATTGGTGGAGCAGATTTTGCCAGAGACAAACCGTGCACCAAGCCAGGGTTCTCTAGAGGCCCACTTGCCCAAAAGGAAGCCTTGACATGGCTGATATCTTCACCTTTTTCAGCATTGTTCTAGGTGGCTTATTGGTCTGGGCGGCGCTGTCACCGTTTGAAACGTTGGGCTGGTGGGCTGGCTGGTTTGGCGACCAGATGTACCAGGATAATTTGCCATCGGATGGCCTGGTGCGCGCTGTGCGCCCGAATGCGGATCGGTACATTCTCTTTCTCTCCGGTGTCGGACGTGTTTCTGGCGAAACGTTCAGCCGTCGTGAGCAAGGCTTTTTACAACGTCTGGCCCAAGCATTGCCTCAGGCCGTGATCATCGACGATATCTTTCCCTATTCGGTCAATAATCTTTCTCTAACGGGTCAGCCTTTTTTTGCCCGTTTATGGCGCTGGGCCTTGCGCTGCAAACTGGACGGCCCCGCCTTGGCTGGTTATTTGATCAATGTGCGCAACATCTGGCAAGTATTGGTTTCGGTTGATCGGCGCTATGGACCAATTTACAATCAGGCGATGGCCGAAGTTTTACTGCATAGCCTGCTGCGCTATCACTATGATCCAGCAAGTAATGCCCCCGTCTACCTGATCGGCTACAGTGGTGCTGGACAGATGGCCGTGGGCGCGGTGACGTATCTGCGTGAGTGGATTCGGGGTCCAATCTATGTAATCTCGCTCGGTGGGATTTTTGGCAGCGATCCTGGTGTGTTGGCAGCCAACCGCATCTATCATCTCTATGGCGATCGAGACAAAGCCCACAAACTGAGCGCTATTGCACCAGGCCGTTGGTCAATTTTTCCAACCTCGGAATGGAATCGCGCCCGCCGGCAGGGACTGATTCGTTTTATCAAGATGGGACCAATGGGCCATACGGGCGTGGGTGGTTATCTGGATAACAAAACCCGACTGCCAGATGGAACGATCTATCTGGATAAGACTGTCCAGGTCGTCGCGGATATTGTTATGCAACCGATGGCGGTCGCGTAATGGACGATAGTACGGTTGGGCGTCAATCGTTAGACAGTGAAGCAGTCAGTCAGTAGAACAGTGAATCAGTGGGTACTGCCTTACTGTCTAACTGACTCACTGTCCTACTTGTTTTCGCCGCAGTGTACTAGACGCTTGTCTATCGACTCACTTTAGCGCAAAACGTAAAATCTCTCACTTGATTGGTTGGCAAAGAGCGGTTATACTAAATTTACAATTAAATAATCGTACCTTCGGGGCAGGGTGAGGGATGATTCCCAATTCCCGATCGGCGGTAGGCCGACAAAGCGAAGTCATTCGTCTATTTGTTGGCAAGCCCGCGAGCAACCTTTGGCTAAAACCAAGGTAGCAGGAGTCTGGTGCGTTGCGCAGCGTTTTGGCTGTAGCAACAATGCCGACGCCGACGGTATAGTCCGGATGAAAGAAGGTCTCTTCAGCGTCTTTGCGCGCCACTAGATGGTAGTGGTTGGCTGTTGGCGTCTGGTTGGTTTTACCCCGGAGTCTCACATCGTGAGATTCCGGTTTTTATTACCACCATTCGTTCGAGCTAGCCAGTGGCGTACGCGTCGCTGTGCGCCAGCTATGGGCGCGCCACATCCCCGAAGCGTACTAGATATGCAACGGGGCTTTTTGATCATCCTGCCCTGTTGTTATGGGTAGGAGACAAAACAGATGACGTGTGAAGTACAAACGACAGCCAGTAAGTTTACCGTGCTAAAACCCTATAATCCGCTTGAGTCAGCGTGGGTGCGTCAGCATGGCGCGCAGCTACTCATTCCTGTCGTCTTAGCTTTAGGGCTGCTTTTGTGGGAAGGGCTGGTCCGCTGGCAGGATTATCCACCCTTCATCTTGCCTGGGCCTGGCTTGGTCTGGCGAAAGTTTTTGGCGGTTGCCAGCAGTGGCGATTTGTGGCGGCATACCTCGGTTACCTTGATCGAAGTTGGGTTGGGGCTTGGCCTGGGGCTGACGAACGCCTGTCTGATGGGTTATGTGTTGGGCAAGTATCCGCCTATCGAACGGCTGGTTGCCCCTTACCTAGTGGCCAGCCAAAGTGTGCCGATTGCGGCTATCGCGCCGTTGTTGGTCATCTGGTTTGGTAGTGGGTTAACAAGTAAGGTGCTCGTCTGCGCCTTGATCACCTTTTTCCCAACTTTGATCAGTACGGTGGTGGGGATGCGCAGCGTTGATGCCGATCTGCGTGATTTGATGCGCAGCTTGCGTGCTTCGCGCTGGCAGATGTTCCGCCTGCTAGAATTGCCCGCGGCCTTGCCCGTACTTTTTGGTGGCTTCAAACTTAGTGTGATTTTGTCTGTGGTGGGCGCCGTAGTTGGCGAATTTGCCGGCGCGGATGTGGGTCTTGGCTTCTTAATTAATCTGGCGCGCGGCGTGTTGGATACCCCATTGATGTTTGTGGCCGTTTTCTGCCTCGTTGCGGTCGCCCAACTGCTCTATCTGGCCGTGTCGCTGCTAGAGCGTCATTATCTGCGCTGGCAGCGTTAAGCGAGTAAAGACCAATGGCGCTACCAAGCACAAACAAGCAACGAAGGAGAAAAGATGCTACTTGGTGCGCTGCAAAGGCTAGCTCGGTTTACGCTGCTCGGTATTGCCATCTTATCCATCACTATTACCGTTGCGCGGGCACAGGACGGTGATCTCTACTTACCCATTATTTTTAGCGCACCCGGTGCGGATCCACTCCTATTTGGTTCGGTTAACAATTGTACCGATAGCATTGGTAATTTTACGCCGGCGCCGGCCACGTTTCCTTATGGCATCAGGCAGCTTTTTGTCGGCACCATTGTTGATAATGCGGTTGGTTTGTCGTATGCCATCGAGTGGACAATCAGCGGTACACGACAGCCTAGTTTGGATGCAACCGGCGTATTTACCCAATCCCCGCAATCGATTGGCACCGTAGTTGTGTATGGGCCGAACAGTCAATGTAGGGATCGATTGCCCCGCGGTGATTATCAGGTCAATCTTGTGATTGGTCAGCGATTGCATCAAATTGCTGTGGCGATCATTCAATAATACGCTTCATTCTCTGCTATGAACAAGTGAAGCGTATCGATCAAATTTTCCATAGAAAGTGAAGGGATTCGTGTTGAAGCATTCTAAGTGGTTCGCTGGACGATGGATTTTGGCTGGGGTTCTTTTGTTGGTCGCTGCTTGCAACCCTGTTACACCGGCGAGCTCCACGAATGCCACCGGCGCGACTGAACAAGTGGCAACGCCCGTGCGGTTGGGGGTGGGTTTTATCCCCAATGTGCAATTTGCTGTCTATTATGTAGGGATCGAAAAGGGGTTTTATGCCGAAGAAGGGCTCGATGTGAGCCTGGAATATGGCTTTGAAGATGACTATCTGAAACTTGTCGGCACCGATGAATTGCAGTTTATGGTGGGCAGCGGTGACCAAGTGGTGTTAGGGCGCGCCCAAGGCTTGCCTGTCCGCTATGTGATGAATTGGTACACCCAATATCCCGTTGTCATCTTTGCCCGCACAACGGCCAATATTACCCAGCCGGCTGATCTGGCCGGCAAACGCATTGGCATTCCTGGTCCCTTTGGCGCTTCCTATGTGGATTTGCGCGGCATTTTGGAAGCGGCACAACTGTCGGAAAGTGACGTCAAGCTGGAAAGTATCGGTTTTGCCCAAGCCGTGGCGATCAGTGAAAACACGGTGGATGCAGCAGTCGATTACGGCGTGAATGGACCCGTTGTGTTGGCTCAGCAAGGCATCGAAACGACCCAGATCAAGCTGGACGAATATTTGCGTATTCCGGCCAATGGCTTGGTCACCAACGAAAATACGATCCAAGAAAACCCCGCCCTCGTCCAAAAAATGGTGCGTGCCACCTTGAAGGCGATCCAGTACACGCTTGACCATCCTGATGAGGCATTTGAGATAACGCTTACGTTTGTGCCCGAAGCTGGTGGTGATAACCAGACCGCCAATCGCGCAGTCTTTGATGCCGTGTTGGCGTATTGGATGCCGTTGGCGGATCGCAAACCAGGTGCGACCGTGCTGGAAGATTGGCAATCCGCCGCCGAACTCATGCAACGTATCGGCCTGGTTGATAAATTGGTACCCGCCGAAGAATTGTTCACGAATGATTTTCTACCTTAGAACCGTCGCCATAGGCAGATGAATGTTCATCTACCTATACTGATTGCGCTTATTTTAGCATGATGCCAAATATAACGAAGCCAAATACAACAGACACCCCGCTTCATCCATCATCGGACTCTCGTCTAGTTGTAGAAAATATTAGTAAGTTCTTTGCCGGTGGCGCCGCACCTGTGCAAGCCCTGCACGCCGTCAACTTTGCGGTGGCCGCCGGTGAATTTATCTGTCTGTTGGGCCCAAGCGGCAGTGGAAAAAGCACCCTGCTGCGCATTATTGCGGGGTTGCAGGCGCCAGACGCTGGTAGTGTCTGGTGGCAGGGGCGAAAGATTACTGAACCGCAGGCCGATATTGGCTTTGTCTTTCAAACTACAAACCTGATGCCCTGGCGCACTGTTTTGCAAAATGTTCTGTTGCCGCTCGAAGTGCAGCAGGGCGCCACCGCCCAGTCTGAAGCGGCCACCGCACGTGAACTGTTAGCCCTGGTTGGGTTAAGTGGCTTTGAGGATGCATATCCAAAGCAACTTTCTGGGGGTATGCGGCAGCGCGTCGTCCTGGCCCGCACCTTGATCAGCCATCCGAGTTTACTGTTGATGGATGAACCATTTGGTGCGCTGGATGCATTAACGCGCGAGCGACTCAATGTTGAATTGTTGCGTATCTACACCTTACAGGCCAAGACCGTGCTGATGATCACACATAGCATCCCCGAGGCCGTTTTTTTGGCCGACCGCGTGTTGGTCTTCAGCGAACGGCCAGGCCGCGTCGTTGCCGATCTGGCGATTGATCTGCCGCGTCCCCGACCACTGGCGCTCATGGGCAGCGCGCGCTTTGGTCAGTTGACGATGGCTGTGCGTCGCCATATTGGCGAATTAGCCGAGATTAATTAGCCCAGGTTAATTAATAGTTGATTGACAATTGACCATTCCCCTGCCTTATGGTAGGCTGCGTAGCTCTGAAAGATGATTTTTGCCATGCGAGACTCACGAAATATCAGGAACTAGCCTTATGACCGAGAATGTGATCCCCGCCCGGGTCCGGTTTGCACCCAGTCCTACCGGCTATCTACATTTGGGCGGTTTGCGCACCGCACTTTTTGACTGGCTGTATGCCCGCCACACTGGCGGCCAATTCATCTTGCGTATCGAAGAT
>JBBRVA010000012.1:0-24792 GCA_038247295.1 Caldilineales bacterium
GGTTGCCGTGTCTGTCGCTGTGCTAGCGCCATTGCTATTGTCAACAACAATGCTGGCTGGCGCCAAGGTGGCTGTCTCACCAGCTGGTTGGAAGCTGTTTAGCACCCTCCGGAAATCCAGCAAATCAGGTGCAAGTGCCATTAGCAATACTAAGCCACCGAGTGCAAGCGTAACGGCCACTCCCTTCCATAACCAACTTGGTAGCTGAAACTTACTCCGCTGTGTCATCGGCAGGGGTATTTGTTGTGGCGTTAGTGGCAGCGTCCCTTGTGGCTGGAAAGGCACAATCGCGCCTGGTAGGGTTGGCGCCTGCACCAATTCGATCATGCGTGGTGATGATGTCTGCGGCGCATAAAATGGGCAGTTGACATGGTTATCATCCAGACAATGTTTATCCTGATGATTCAGATCTGGCGCAAACCCTTGCCATTGTACATAGCAGCGATGGGCCGAGGTTGCGCCTGTCAGCATCAGGGTGCGATCAGAAATTAGCCCCAAATGCGGGCAGCATGATCGAAAGGTGATAGAAGTGATGGATGGTTCGTAATCAGACATAAGTTCCTTGCTCTATTCACAAATTATTGCAACAGCCGCCGCTAAATCGGGTACAATCGGTGGCGGTGTCATGTTGCCTAGCAATTTGCGCAACTGGGGACCTTGCCTGCCACTTTCAACCAAAATCGATTGGCAGCCTGCTGCTTGTGCTGCCTGAAAATCGGTGAGCGCATCACCAATAAAGATGCAGTTGGCTAGTTCAATTTCAAACCGACTCGCTGCCTCAATCAGTAAACCTGGTTTGGGTTTACGACATGCGCATTGTTCATCTGGATGATGCGGACAGACAAAAAATCCATCGATCCGGCCGCCATGCTTTTCAATTACATCTTGTGCTTGGCGGTGAATAAGATGAATTGTTCCGCGACTCACTAGGCCTCGGCCAATGACTGATTGGTTACTGATGACAAGAATGGGTAAGTCTAGCGTTGCCAGGCGCTGCAAGGCTGGCAACACACCGGGCAGAAATTCAAATTCGGACCATTGTTTTACATAATCTGCTCGCTCACGGTTAATTACGCCATCTCGATCTAACAGAAAACCATCAATTCGCTTATTTCTCACGCTACATCCAATTGTGATAGGAAACCAAAAAAGTTTTAGTAACCTTTCGGTTTTACTCAGTTAGCAGCCAATTGCTGCAAATTAAACTTGAAAGTATTAAGAATGGTCATCTCTTCGTTACTAATCCGGCGTAGAGCCGCTGTGACCATGTGCTCCAACATCAGATGAACATCTTCAATCTGTTCGATTGAATCGCTCTGTACCACAATCGGGAAATCTACCAGGCCGGCCAACTTACCGCCGTCGTAGCCACTCCAGCCGACTGTAACGGCTTTGTGTGCTTGCGCCATCTTCACCGCTTTGAGCACATTGGGCGAATTACCGCTGGCCGAAATCGCCACCACCACATCCCCTGCGCGCAGAAAGTTGGCTAATTGTTCTACAAAGACATCTTCGTAACTGAAATCATTGGCACAGGCAGAAAAGAGCGCCATGCTGTCCGTCAGTGCGAGCACACGAAAGCGCGGGTAGTGCGGTGCGACGGTATTCTTGTTCAAATCACAGGCCATGTGCGAGGCCGTTGAGGCGCTGCCGCCATTGCCCATCACAAAGACCTGCCGGCCTTCCACGCGCGCTTGGTGGAGTAAGTTGACCACTTGGTCAATCGATTCCCACGGCAGACAATCCAGGGTTTGTTTAAGCTCCCCAACATACTGTTGATAATGATTCATCAATGCGTCCTTTGACGTTTGTGCTGATTTACTCTGCTAAGCCAGCGGCAAAGAAATCAGCGGCGGTAGTTGAAAATGACCTTTGAGCCGTCGCGCTCCAGGTTGAAAGATAATTCAGTCAGTTTAGAGAGGGCGCTGCGCACCTCATCTTGTTTGGCAGCGGGGCAATAGAGCAGTAGGAAGCCACCGCCACCTGCACCGGTAATTTTGCCGCCCAGCGCGCCGGCCCGACGCGCCACGTTGTACAGATCATCAATCACATCGTTGCTGATCTTGCTGGCCAACTGTTTCTTGAGTGACCAACTTTGATCGAGCAACCGGCCAAATTCGTCCATCTCATTGGACCGCAGGCAATCGCGAGCCTGGATAGCAAGCTGCTTCATCTCGCACAATACATGCAGACGGGCGTCGATGTTTTGCACTTGTTCGGCTAAAACGCTCTCGGCTTTGCGGGCAATATTGGTGTAAAAGAGCAGCAAATTCTGATTCAATTTGCGTACGACGCTCTCTTCCAGCCGCAACATTTCTACATTAATATGACCATTGCGGTAGAAATGAATAAAGCGTTGGCCCCCATAGGCGGCGATGTACTGATCTTGCACACCAATCGGCTTGCCAAGCATATCGATTTCGATCTCACATGCTTCCCTGGCCAACCGTTCGTGATCAACCGGCGTACCCAGATAATGATACATCGCATTGAGCAGCCCCACCGTCACTGTACTGGAGGAACCTAAACCGGAACCCTCCGAAGGAATGTCGGCCATGGTGGAGATTTCGACCCCTTTTGTAATCCCCGTTTTGCGCAAACATTCACGCACTAGTTCGTGTTGCAATTCGTCAATCGAATCGACCATTTCGGTGCGGGTGTAACCAACGCGGATCTTGTCGTCAAAACGGGCTTTGATCGTCACATAAATATACTTATCGACGGCCGAGGTGAGGACCCAGCCTTCTTCTTGCCGGTAATATTCACGAAAATCGGTGCCACCACCCAAAAAGCTGATGCGTAACGGCGTCTGTGTAATAATCATGCAACCATCATCCTTGCTTGTGCTTGGGCTCGTTCATAACCGGCTGGTGTGCCGATGTCAATTAAAAATTCGTCCTGTGTGATTGCCTGCCCAAAAACTGGTAATTCCAAGGCCAACAGGCGAGGCAATAGATTGTGACCAAAATCGAATACAGTTGCTGGCGGAATCAGCCGGAGCAGCGCTGGCTCACAAATTAAGATGCCGGCATTGGCCAAATCGGTGAAAACTTGATGTGCTGGTGGTTTTTCAACAAAACGCGTCACCCGTTGGGTTTCATCCAGATCCACCAATCCACACTCGGTGGGGTTGGGCACTTGGTAGAGAGCCAGGGTCATCAGTGCGGCGGCGCCGGTTATTTGCGTTCGTGACTGATGAAAATGGTGCAAACGCGTCAAATCTAAATTGGTGAATACATCCCCATAAATCACGACAAAGGTTTCATCCAAGAAAGCTTCCAACCGTTTTGCCGCCCCGGCTGTACCCAACAACTGCGCTTCGTACGAATAAGTGATTGCTACATTGTGGCGACTGCCATCGCCAAAATAATCGGTGATAGCCTCGGGCGCATGGTGCAGGTTCATCGCAATCTCGTTGATGCCGTGGCCGTGCGCCCACTCAACCAAGTGGGCCAACAGGGGCCGGTCACCCACTGGCAGCATCGGTTTGGGACAGTTCTGGGTCAGATGACCAATGCGGGTGCCCTTACCAGCGGCCAGAATCAGTGCTTTCACAGTTAGTACGCTCCGCTTCCTTTTAAGACAGCCGGCAAAGTTTGAAAGACTAAGATCTGCAAATCGAGCCAGATGCTGTAATTACGAATGTACTGCATATCCAGCCTCACCCGCTCGTCGTACGAAAGATCCGACCGGCCAGAGACTTGCCAAAGTCCGGTTAGCCCTGGCTTGACGGTGAGCAGATTGTGCTTCATCGGTCCATACATGCCTGCTTCGCTTGGGCTGATCATGCGGGGTCCAACCAGGCTCATCTGTCCCAACAGGATGTTGAGAATTTGCGGCAGTTCGTCCAAACTGGTTCGGCGCAACAAGTTGCCGGCCCGGGTAATGCGTGGGTCGTGTTTCAGCTTGTGGTTGGCGTTCAACTCGGCCAACAATTCTGGATGTTGCGCCAACACCTCATCGCCGTTGACCACCATGGTGCGGAATTTGAAGGCGTCGAATGGTTTGCCGCCGATGCCCAATACCCGTCGTCGGTGAAAAACTGGGCCGGGGGAATCCAACTTGATCAGTAGGGCAATGGTGGCAAACAAGGGCAGCATCACCAACATACTAATCAAGACAACCCCATAATCGAGTGTAGTCTTCAACATGACTTCAATTGGGTCCAGGCGTAGGCGGTTCAGGTTCATCAATGGGACAGCGCCTTTGGCTGTCACCTGCATACCTGTCGTAAAAATCTCATAGAGGCCAGAGGAAAGCGACATTTTTACTTCTGGGATAGTGGTCAATTCCTGGGCCGTTTCAATCAATTGCGTGCGGGTCAGGGCTGTGGTCGCGATAATCACCTCTTCGGCGCCCTGGCGTTTCAACACGGTGGGCAACGAATCCAGGCCACCTAAAATTGGCAGGCCAATCAGCGAGGATTGATGATCCAGTTCGTCTAGGGTGTGTTCCTCGATAAAGCCGATGATAGCAACGCCTGAATTACTGCTATCGCGCAATTGCATGGCGAGCGAAATGGCTTCTGAGTTGGTGCCAACAATGACCGCCGGTGTAACAAACCAGCCCCGGCTGCGCAGGGTGTAGGCGGTACGACGTAAAATCAACCGCCCTGTGCAGATCAACAAGCTAGAAAGCAACCAGGCCATCACGAGCCAACCACGGGCGATGCTGATTTCGGGCATCAGAAAGCTGATCACGACGACGAGCATCATGCCGCTAATGCAGCCGTTCAGTGCTCGTACGTACTCGCTGGTACCACCAAGCAAATATTGAAAATCGTAGAGGCGCAGCAATGTGAATAACCCCAACCAGGCTGGCACCAACATTAACGTTAAGCGCGTATAGATTTCGACGGAAGGGTCGCCATCGGCTGAAAGCGCCAGGCCGCCATGAAAGCGCAACCAGTAGGCCAAGGCAAAGGCCAGAAGCAGCATCCCCGTGTCGCTGATGAGTAAGGCGATCCGATACCAGCGGCGGCTGGTCGCTTGGGTGGCAAAGAAACGAGGGGCAACCTCGATCGGTTCGGCTAACGCAACTTTGGCATTGAACATCATGGAACTACATCTCCCGGTCTGTGGTGCGGATTGGTTACCCAACATCCTGTAACTACGCTAGCCTGGTTTGTCCGGCTACTAAATTCCCCTACTGCAACCCCAACGCATAGGCCGTTGGGATTGCAGTTTCTGCGTTGGGTGAGCAGTAAAAATCTGCTCAGTGCTGCCGCTATCGAATCTTTTTGTATACTTTGAGCGGTTTGCAGATGTTGGAAGAAACAGATAGGCTTGTTATTTTTCCCTGCAATCTAATGTTGCTTTCTCTGTTCCACGACGACAGTGTATCAAAAGCTTGCATAAATAGGTGTTACATTTGGCTGACAATCAAAGGTGATAAACGTACATTACTTGAGGGTGACAAAGGAGGAAAATGCAAAATCCTGGGGTATTTTTGATGAATGTCGCTTCGATTGTGATGTGAAATCTGCGGTGTGTGGAACTAAAAATTAAGCCCGATCAGGTTATGTGCAGCCTGATCGGGCTTATCTCAATCAATAGTTTTTTGGTGATTGGAAAACGTTTGCTGTTAGCGGTCGTTATTCTTTAGAAGCTGCTGCCGTTCCAATAGATCAACTACGCCGAGCGCGGCAAAGAGCAGTAGCACCGCATCTACGGGCAACCGGTAGCGGATTAATGTCCATGTTAGCAGATGGATTGCCGTGTAAATTAGCATAAATGACCAGAGTAGCAACATATGGGCGCGTTGCTGAGCATGGGTTGGCTGTCGCCAGCGCTGGATGGCTACCCAGAGTCCATAGAGCATAAAAGGTAAAGCAAGGCCAAATGACCCGACGCGCGCCAGATTGCTGACCAAGCCAGACTCTGCTGAAGGCCAGAACTTGAAGTATTCGCGCGTGCGGCTCACTGAAAGCAGTATATAGCGCACTGGGTCCGCTTGGACAAAGCCAATCCCCAGCTTGAGCAAGGCACGATCCAGATCGGCCTCATTCAAAGGCCGCAGTTCGGTGGGGATCAGGTCCAGATAGGTGGGGCCATCGCCAGGCAAAATACCAACAAAGTCTGTGCCATAAATGGGGTGATTGCCCCAAAAGAAGGCATAGCCTGCATTGGTGTTCAGCGGCACCAACGTGCCAAACGCAAGGTAATTGCGCACCGTCCACGGTACAATCAGTAAAATGATCAGGCTAGTGGCGACTACGAAGCCTGGCACGGGCGCCAAGATCTTTGCTTGCCACCCCCGACGCGAGCTTTGCTTGGCCTCTACGGGTTTGGACCGATCGGAGTTAGGGTCGTTTGCAAAAGCCAGCATCCACCAGAGCCATAGAAATAAGAAAGGGACAAACAGCAAAAAGAGCTGGCGCAAGAGAGCCGTCACCCCAATCGCCACGCCTAGTTCCATCCAGAGCCGCCACTTTTGAGCACGTGCCTGCTCTTTCTGGTTGGCGTCGACTAGACGCAACGCCACATCAAATGTCCACAAAATGCCAGTGATGTAAAATGGCTCGGTGATCAATGCACCAGCGTAATAAAAGAAATAGATGTAAATGGCGCTCAAGCCCGCGGCTGCCAAACCCACGCGCGGTCCGAAAATACGGCGCCCCAATCGTTCAGCCAGCCAGCAATGCAAAACGCCGGCCACTACGGCCTGGATCAGTCGCGCCGCCAGCGGATGGACGCCAAAGAGCGCATAGCTAGCAGCCAGATAGAGCGTATAAAGATAGCTCCAGTGGGCGGTCGGTTCACCTGCACGCGTCGCGGGCCAATGATCAGCGCCAAAACTGAAGCCATAGCCATCGATGACGCGCTGCGCCAGCCCATCATAAGAAACCTGATCAAACACACCAGGCAGCGGCACCACGCTTTCACCTTGGATTAACGCCGATGCCACGCGCAGCAAAACGGCGGTGACGAGAATGATGAGCCATATCTGTTTGGCAGAGATGGCCCAGGTGTGGCGCGTAAGTGCAGATGTACTCGATCTAGACTGGGATAGGAATGGGCGTTCTACGCTCATTGTGCTTGCCTCTTTTTCTGGATGACGGTCGCGTAGATTGTTTCCAATTGGGCGGCCACTGCATCCCAAGAATGAAATTGTTCTACATAGTCGCGGCCTGCCTGTCCCAATGCGCTACGTTCTGCTGGCTGGTCCAATAGTTGTAAAAGATTGGCGGCAAAACCGGCTGCGTTGTCTGCCACCAATAGGTCGCGCCCAGCTTGCGTTTGCAATGCCGAACTAGCCTGGGGGCTGGCGACCACGGGTGCCGCACAGGCCATCGCTTCTAATACCTTGTTTTGAATGCCGGCCCCGTATGGGATGGGGGCAGCCGCTACCGTAGCCTGTTGCAAATAAGGCCGCAGATCGGCGACCGTGCCCGTTATTTGCACGCGGTCGGCGTAGCCGGTTGCCGTGTGCTGCGTGGCCAACGCTTGCACCGCCGGTGCCGGATCTTTGCCGGTAATGCAAACCTTTACATCTGCCCGTTGCGCCCACACTTGGGGCATAATATCGTTGACCAGGTGTAGTGCCCCAGTTACATTGGCGTGGTAACTCATTTTGCCGCTAAAGACGACCGTGGCTGGCGCCCGTCCTTTGCCATTCGGGGTAAAGTAAGCTAGATCAACGCCATTCGGCAGCACATGCAGATGGGCATACGAACTTGATGACATTGGCGCTGGCTGGCTTGGATTGGACGCAGCGCTTGCAACCGCAGCTTGAGCCAACGCCATTAGCGCACGCTGGTCGGTGGGTGAGGTCACCATTACGGCATCAAATTGATGCACCAAGCGGCCTTCGTAGCGCTGGGTACGCTTCAAATCCAGTTGCGTCAGCAGCCTGCCTTTGCGGCTACGGCTGGCTTGCGCAGCCTGTTGGAAGAGGTGTGAGATACAATCTACACTATCCCATACCACTGGGATGGGCGCCTTCGCCGTCCGTTGGAGCGATTGGACATAGAGCCCATAACGGGCACCACGCAAGTGCTCGACATGCACCACATCAAACGGTTCGGTTTGTAATAGTCGGTGGATGCTCTGCGCCAACGCAGGTTGCCAGCTATAGACCGCTTGCAGCGGTGTGCGCGTCGGCAATGCGGCCACCACATTTACCAACGAGCGCCAGACCGGCGCACCATGCGCGACAACACGAATGCCTGCTTGGACAAGTTTTAACAAGTCGGCGCGTTCCTCCTCGGTGGTCCATAATGTGGCCAGGGTTACCTGATGCTGGCGCTGCACTAATGAGGCCAGGAGTTGGTATGCGCGGACGCGGATTAAATTAGGTGTATAGGGAACGATAAATAAAATTTTCATTGGTAAATTTGATCCCACAAACGGTAGGTCTGACGCCAATTATAGTGCTCTAGCACCCAGTCGCGGCCGGCTTGAGCAAGTTTTTGGGCGCCAATTTCATCTTGCAGAAGATTGATTACGGCACAGGCAAAGTCATCTGGCTGATCCGCAATGCGAATGGTGGCATCTGCCTGCCAATTGATGCCCTCCGCGCCGACGGTGGTGCTGACAATGGGTAAGCCCCATGTCCAACCATCAATAATCTTCACCCGCATGCCGCCGCCTGCCAATAAGGGCACAATAAAGGCCGCTGTCTCTGCTAGGTAGGGCTGTGGATCGGCAATGTAGCCGGTTACTTCCAAATTCCTGGCTGGAATGCCATAACTCATCAGTGCTGGTGGGGGCTGTTTGCCCATAACGGTGAGGATTGCATTCGGCACTTTGGCTAAAATTTGTGGAAAAATCTTTTCGGCAAACCAACAGATACCCTGGGCATTAGGGGGATAATGGAGCCCGCCCAAAAAGGTGACGCGCCGAGCATCTGGATAACGTTTAACGGCCGGGATCGCCTCTGGGTCGCCACAGATCGGAATAACACCAGCATTGGGGATGGGCCGATCGCGCCCAGCCTGACCCTGAACTGCCACGTAATCTTCGCCTGTCACCCATGCGACATGATCAAACTGGCGACAGGCTTCCACTTCGTAGCGCGCCAGTTTGTACGCTTCCAAACCTAAGCCTGCCCGTTTCAGCGGGTTACGTTCCGCACTGGCGAGCCGCTGCGGGATCATGTAAACTGCATTATGCTGATCAAGCACCACGATTGGCTGTATACCCTTGGTAATGAGGTTTTTGGCGCGCAGGGCATAAGGCGCCATCCAAAGCTGATCCGCATGAATCGCATCAAAGTGGACCGGTCCTTGCATTAGTTCGGCCACCAACGTTGCCATTGCCGGCGCCCAATCGCGCGCAATGATAAAAGGTTGTCCCGTAACCAAACTCTGAGCGAGGAAAGCCGCATCTTTGAGCTTGGAGCGCGTCATCGGTATCGTGTGGACGGCGCGGCAGAACGATTGCAGGTGGGTGACTGCGTCTGGCGTGTCGCTGTTGCGTACAAAGGCCACCAGCGTGACATCGTGTGTCTGCGCCAGGTGACGCAGGACATAGTACGAACGTACCTTGGGACCAGCATCTAATGGATAGGGTAGGAGTTGGCTTAGAAATAAAATGTGCATAGTAGGTAATGGCAGCTAGACGAATGAGTAATGAGCATCGCTTGTTGTCGATGCTCGTTCGCCTGTTATTACATCCGAGGTAATGCAAAGACCAGGCGCCGATAATTACTGGCCAATTGCAAATGGCGCTTGCGGCCAGCAGAACGACCCAGCCAGGTGAACAGGCTGATGGCAAGGCGTGCCGTCGAAGCCATTAACAGAATTAGCTTATATAACTCGGCCGCTACCTGGCCCCGGTTTTTGCGAAAATAGATAATCTTACCTTCGTAGAGTTTGAGAAACATCTCGGTCGCCACCTGCTGAGTGCTTTGGCCACCGTAATGGATCACCGCCGACTGTGGCACCCAATAGATCCGCCAATTGGCATTTTGGATACGGGTGCAAAGATCAACTTCTTCGGAGTAGATAAAATAGTCTGCATCCAGCCCACCCACTTCCTCGATCACATCCCGTCGAATGATCAACGACGCACCCTGAACAATATCTACATTGCGTGGCTGGGTGATCCACCATTGTTGCATTTTGTAAATTGCGTACGGATAGAGTTTATCTAGATGGAAAAGTCGCCATATTTCGCGCGTCAAGGTTGGGCGAGGGTAGCAGGAAATTTGCAGCGAACCGTCCGGGTTGAGTAACCGTGAACCAGCGGCGCCGGCTTGTGGATTCGTATCCATAAAATGGACCAAAGCTTGTAGCGCGCCGGCGATTACCTGGGTATCGGGATTGAGTAACAATATATAGCGTCCACGGCTCATCTCGATCGCCTGGTTATTCCCTGCGGCAAAGCCTACATTGCTGTGGTTCTCGATCAACTGTACCCAGGGGAAACGTTGGCGCACCATAGCGCCACTGCCGTCGTGCGAGACGTTATCAACGACAAAGACTTCCATGCTCAGGTTTGGATATGCCGCACGCTCTTCGTCGATCGAGTGCAGACACTGCGCCAGTAATGCGCGTGTATTCCAGCTAACGATAACAATTGAAAGATCAGGAATAAGATCAGCTAAAAGAGAGGCGGAAAGATCGGGTGCAGCGAGTGGTTTGGATTGAATGGGTTGACTCACGTTGACAGCTCCCGGCTTACTTGTTCGCTCATTAGCCACAGGTGTGCAAACACAAGTTTTTGCAAAAGAGCAAAACATCGGTTTGCCCACTTTGCACAAATGGGCCTTACTTGTTTAGACAATGATCATCTGCCATTGTGATTGGCGTCTGTAGTGTAACAAGCTTTCGACCGGGTAGGTGTAACAATTTGCTTACGTTTTAGGCGGGACAAACGATAGCGGGTGAACGAGGATCGACTATCTTCGACTATCGCGCGACCGTTGCACTTCCTTCATAATTGTCTTGATACTATAATCCATCGTTAAACGGGTGGTTACTAACTGATGCCCATTGTCGGCAATCCGCTGCCGCTCGCTCTCGTGTTCCAAATAATACATAATCGTATCGGCCAGTTGCTCCACTGGCGCGGTGACAATGTGATTGCCTGCTTGATAATGCGGCACATGCGGTAGCAGCGGCTCGGAAATAACCAGGGAACGGTTCGCCGCCGCAATACAGATGCGCAGCGAGTTTTCATCATACCAAGTGCGTAACAGGTTCAATGTGATTTTAGTTCGGTTAAGCAGATGGGTGCGTTCCTCGTCAAAGATAAATGGCCGTTCCTCATTGTCAATTACATACATATCTACGCCACGCGCCCGCAGGGCTGCCCGTACTTGATCAAGCAATTTGCTACGCCGATGCGTCGCCCGTTTACCCATCCACAGCACGTCAATGTCCCGACACAAACCCAGCTCTGCATACCACTCTTGGGATCCACCAAAGGGTGCCACGACTGCCGGTATGCCACGGCTATGAAAGATTTGCGCGTAGACATCGGAGATGTCGGCAAAAACATCGATCCAACCGCGCTGATGCGCATAGAGAAAGTCACCCAGGTGGCGAAAGCGGATCATGTAAGGATCAAATTTGGCGAGCAAAGCGCCAGATTCACCGCTGGATTTCGACTGCAAGCGGCCTAGCCACGAGCGAGCACTGCCCAGGCTGGCCATCATCGGCCACGGCAGCCGCAAATCTGGCAATCCCTCTGTGTTCCAAAAAATAAAGGTTGGATTTTGGTCTGCCAGCGCCACATGTAATTGTTCCAACATGGGCAAAAAGCGCCCAAAGGGTCCGAATAAAAAGACTACATCCACTGGTTGTGTAGGCTTAGTATCCACCGCAAAGTAAAATGGTTCGTGGCCTTGCTTCAACAATTCCTGATAAATGGCGTCACCAATGCCGCTGCCATCGCGCGTCCAGCGCACGAGAGCAACCCGGTAACGTTCATTCTGCTGATTGGATTGATTCATTTCAGTTAGAGGGGGAGGCACGCTGGTTTTAACCTCCATGGATTCTCTGGCATAAAATAAAGTATGCATATTTTGAAATTTGTAAGGTTTATAAGAAAAAAGTAATTCTAGGCGTCCTTTTCTTGACCGAGTACCTGATCGATTACCACCAGGCCGCCTAGAAAAATCCAACTAAGAACGCTGGATCGGAAACCATTCATGCCCACATTATAGAAAAAAGGCAGCACCCAATCGCCCAAGGCGCTGGCCGCAACCGTCCCAACCAAGCCACCAAATGCCCCATATACATAAGCGCGAGCAAAGCCCTCTGGCGCGCGCCGGCTTAGCCGCCAGCAAAGTCGGCCCATCACCCAGACAAACCAAACAAAACAGGCCAGCCCCAAGATACCTGTTTGGGCAATCAGATCGACATACTGGCTGTGCGAATTAAACTTAACCGCATAGCCGCGAATGGGAAATAGCGGTGTATACCAGTGGTAATTGGCCGGTCCTAAGCCCAAAATTGGATTGACTTTGGCAATCTCCAGCACAATCTTCCAGGCATCCAAGCGCGTACCATAGCTATATTGATCCGTACCAATCACATCGGACAGTAGCCGTGGCGCCGGGTAGGAACTGGCCAACATCATCACAACACCCAACCGAGGTGAGAGCAAACCAAACATAGCGCCAATGCTAACAACGGGGGGCACCCAGCCCGATTTCCAGTCGTTTAAATAATGATAGGCGACAAAAATGGTCAATATAGCTAGCATGCCCAACATGCCGCGAATGATTGGATGAAGTTTGTGGTTAAAAAAAGCTTGGCTGAATGAGAGACTAACTACCCACAACCAGAAGAGGCTCATGGTCGTGCCATATTGGAAAAGCGGATTAACATAGCGACCCAATGTCGGTGCTATCCAGCCAATAATGTGGAGGCTGGAAAATGCGAGAAAAACCCAGGTCAAAAGTTGGATCCAAAAAAGACTTTTGACCTGATTGCAAACCACCAGAAATGCGCCAACTGAGAGAATAATGATGAACAGGCCGCCAAGCTGGGCGCCCATCGGTGCATGCAAGGTCTGATACCAGGCCAATTGCCCAACGCCAAAGGCAAGAATGCTGACGACGACTAACCAGAGGGCTGGGCGCGCCGTCTCGATAGAAACAATCCGCACCGAACGGCGGCGCACGACCATCTCTAAGATCCATAAAATGAGCAGCAGAGCAACGCCCAACATTGTAATGTTGAGGCCACTTGGGCCGCTAAAAGGTACACTAAAGCCGCCCAGTACGCTGAGGAGTAAAGCCAACGCTGGTTGTTTGATAAAGATCAATACGCTGCCAAGGGCAAAGAGGCCGATCAACGTGAGCAGTGACGCCTTCACCCCGAGTAATACACTGGCTATCAGTACCACGCCAATGATGGTCATCTGGATCAGGTGTTGTTGGTGACGCTCCCACCACTGGTGCAAGCGCTGATTGAGCGCTATCGGATAGGTTTGAAGAGTTGTCATCAGTATCCCGTTTGTTGCCTACTTATCCGCACCGGTTGTGCGCCACATAATCTGGCGTACAAGTGAACGCGTCTGATATTCAAGCCCACGTAAATTTACCTGCAAACTTTGCGTTTTCTTGTCTGGCGCGCGCTTTGGGGCGCGTACCCAGGTGCGCAGGGTTGCCGTTGTTGCTGCAAACGAAAGTTGGTTGGTCGCATATGAATAAGCTGTGCGCGCCAAGCGATCGCGCAGCGTACTATTCTGCGCAAGTTTGATCAGATGTTGACCCAATGCTTGCCAATCGCCCACCGCAAACGTCAATGCTGCCCCATGATCTTGTAAAAGATAACTTAGCTCTGGCCCCATGCTAGTGACCACAGGTAAGCCAGCCGCGATCATCTCGACCAAGCGCGTACGTGTGCCATAAATGGTCTCGTAGTGCAAGGCATCGATATTGATGCCGACATCGCTATCTTGGTAATAGCTTTTCATCTCGCTCCACGGTCGCCAGCCGAGCATGTGAAAGCGGGCCCGATGCTGCGACTGTTCGATCATGCCTAATAGCCGCGTATAGACGTTGTCGGGTGCATCATAGGTATTGGCGCCCACTGAAACATAATGGATGCGGCGTTCTTGGCTCATCGCCCAGATAATTGAGCGAAATAGGGTATCGACGTCGGTCCAGGTGTTATAGCCCCCACACCATAAGACGACAAAGTCATCTTCCGCGATGCCATGTTGGCTCAATAGAGTGCGCGGCTCACTGCGAAAGAGCGGTGGTTCAGTCGAGGGTGGCGACCCTGCGGGCACTACATGGGCAAATTCGAAACCAAAGGTGTGCCGGTTAAGGCGACCGCTCATGGCCAATTCACCGACCAGCGCGTGCTGTTGCGGCTTGCCGCAGCCGGAAAAAGCATCCCCAGTCTGCAACACCTGGCGCATAAATGCAATTGATGTGTGTAGCCCTCGGTCCGACTGTGCTCGATAATTGGCCGCTTGGGCAATGGTCAGCATATCGCCATAAATATCCATCCAGATCGGCCGATCTGTGCGCAGTTTGGTAGCGTACAGGCAATGGCTAAAATTCACTGCGACAATGCAATCTGGTTTAAAGGTGTCGTGCGCTTCCTGCAATTCCACCATCCACCCTGGTTGCCCAAAAGCAATCGGTCGGTAGGTTAAGCGATTCGCCCAAGCCACGGGAACAGGCGCCCGTTCCGCTTCTTCGCCGCGGGCGCCTGCACACAACAAAACAGTATGGCCGTCGTCTAACAGGGGCTGCAAAAATTGCCAGGTGCGATAATGGGCAGCTTCAATTTTTGCCTGCTTCAACAGTTGCGGCGGGTTATAGCCAATCAGCAGTACGTTAGACATAACAGATTCATATCTCTAGAAATGGCGGCGTTTGTAATGCGAGTATAACAAAAAGCGCCTAAGAAAAAAGTTACAGTTTGCTTGCTGAATGACCTTGGTCGCTTGCGTTGTCAGGAACCATATCGCCATGCTCACAAATGGGCAAATAGTTCGCGATTTTCACAAATCCAATGAAAGAGGCGCTCGCCGCCTTCTTGAACGCCAATGTGGGGTTGCCAGCCAAGTTCGGTGGCTGCTTTACGAATATCGCTTACATAGATAGGTTGATCCCCAGGTCGCCAGTCACCATAAGTTACGGGAATGGGACGGCGTAGCAAACGTTCCAACTGTTCGCCGAATTCGGTCCAGACGCTGACTGTATTTTCTGGACCCCCGCCGATGTTGTAGACCTGACCACGGGCACGGTCGATGTTCTGAACGATGGCTTCGTAGCCATTGAGCAGATCGTCGATGAAGAGTACATCGCGCACTTGTTTGCCATTGCCATAAATTGAAATAGGGCGGCCTTTGAGCGCGGCGATGGTAAACCAAGCCAGCCACCCTTGATCTTCAATCCCAAATTGCCGATAGCCATAAATACAGCTTTGGCGTACGACCACGGTGCGCAGGTTGTAAATGCGGGCATAATCGCGCGTATACTGGTCACCACTGCCTTTGGAGCAACCATAGGGCGAATGGAAATCTAGTGGCTGCGTCTCGGGGATACCATAAGGCAAATCCGCATAGGCATAACGTGTTGCATCCTCGCGAATCCCCACTTCTTCCATGCCGCCGTAGACCTTATTCGTGCTGGCATAGAGCACAATCGGATTGTTGCCGGCTAACCGCGCTGCTTCCAACACATTGAATGTACCCAAGGCGTTGCTCTCAAAATCCTGACGTGGGTTGTGGACCGATGTCGTTACCGCCACTTGACCGGCCAGATGATAGATCCGATCAACCCCTGTCGCTGCCCATTGCAGCGCGTTAAAGTCACTCAGGTTAGCGCGGACCAACCGAAAGGCATCGGGACCGTGCGTAGCGGTCAACCAATTCAGATTGCATTCGCAACCGGAGCGCGACATGTTATCAAAAATGGTCACCTCGTGACCTTCGGTGAGCAAGCGGTGGGCCAGATTAGAGCCGATAAAGCCGGCGCCGCCTGTAATTAAAATTTGTTGCGTTTTCAAGGGCTAATCTCCTATACAGATAGAAAAATATGAATCGACGGTGTGATGTGTACTCGTACATAGCGCATCGCCCGCATCATTCGTCGTTGGTCTTTCGTCTTGGATCATCTACTCGTGTTGCGCAACGGCCTGTAGATAGGCTTCAATCTCCTGCGTCATCCGCGTGGCATCAAACTTTTCGCGAGCCGTTCTTTGCCCAGCCTCGATCAAGTGTTGATACAATACCGGTGCGTTGGCCAGCCGCATGATTTGTTTGGCCAATGCCTCTGCATCGCCAGGCGGAAAGGTGAGGGCATTCTCCTCGTCGACAAGGATTTCAGCGGCGCCACCCGTGGGTGAGCCAATGACCACCGCACCGGCGGCCATCGCCTCAATTAAGACGCGGCCAAATGGCTCTGGCCAGATCGACGTAAAGAGAAAAATATCTGCCTGGCGATAAATGCGCGGCATTTCCTCTTTTGGTTGCGCGCCGCAAAAGTGTACAAACGACTCGATCCGATGGTGGCTTACAAGCTGACGAAGCTCCTCGGCATAGTCGGCCTCACCGTCACCGACTATTGTCAAGACTAAATCAGATAAGCCAAATTGATTGACCAACAGACCAACGGCCTCAATCGCAACATGCACACCCTTATCCGGTCTAATCCGCCCGGCGTAGAGCAAAGCCAGGGGCCGGCCTGGCTGAAGGCCATTGGTTTGCGCTGGATCGGCATAAAGTCGGGTGTCGGCAGCGCCATAAATAATCTTGGTGCACTTGGTCGGCATGCCCATGCGTTTTAGTTCCTCGCGCATGAAGCGGGTCGGAAAAATCACATGGTCAAAATTCGGCACGGGCAATGGTTGGTGGGCCAGGATACGGCGCGCCCAGAGACCGAGCACGCTCTTGGGCAACCATGTCTTCCAATCACGCGCCGGTGTCTGCCAATACATTTCGAGCTGGCTTGCCAAGGTCGGCCAATAATCACCCATATAGTAGACAACGCGCTGCGGCATCAATGTCTCGATCAACACCGGCAGCGTACGCGATAGATTCCACATCCCCCACACGAGGACAACGTCAGGCCGAAAGGTATTTACACTTTCTTGTAGATAAGTGATATTTTCCTGTTCATTCATCCGCCGGTGGGTAAAGAATTGAATACCGTTGCGCAGCGATTTTAACTCCATTTCCAGGTGCAATTGGCGCTGGATCCACGTTGGCTCGGGTTGGGTTACCTGTTCGCGGTGGTGGCGACTGGTGACAACAAGCACCTCATGCCCATGCATCCGCAACCCTTCGGCTACTTCTTGACACCACAATTCATAGCCCCCCTGGCCACAAGGTGGATAAAAATTTGAAAGGAAAAGTGCACGCATAGCGGGTTGGGCTCAGGCTTTCACAAACTAGATTTTACGGATTGAACTTCACGTGTTGAATTTACAACCTGTAAAAGATAGGCTTCAACGTCATGCACCATTCGCTCAAGTGTAAAGCGGGCTAGTACCATCTGCTGTCCGGCCTGCGCCAGGCGTGATCGCAGCGCTGGATCTGCCTGCGCACAGGCAATATGGCGCGCCAATGCGGCGGCATCTTCGGCGGGAAAGGTCAACGCATTCTCGCCATGCTCTAACATCTCGGTTTGGCCGCCCACCGCCGACCCGATCACGAGCAGGCCGGCGGCCATCGCTTCCATCACGCTGCGCGCCATCGGTTCGGGCCAGATCGAAGTAAAAAGAAAAATATCAAATTCACCCAACCACTGCGGAATTTCGGTACGGGGCACCTGGCGGACAAATTGTACTTGCTCGCTTAGCCCCAAGCTCACCACCATCTGCGCCAGTTTGGCCGCATAATCGGGGTGACCACTGCCCAAAATTGTGAGTTGCAAGCCAGGGCTGCGGCCTTGTTGCTGGAGCAGCGCGAGTGCTTCCAGCGCTGTGTGGACGCCTTTGTCGTGAATTAAGCGGCCAAAATAAACTAATTTCAGCGGCGTGCTGGCATCGGCGCCTGTGGTGTGCGCATGTTGTAGAAAAGGCGCTGGATCGCTGCCGCCGAGCAATACCCCTGCCTGTTTAGGTAATTTGCCTGCTTGGATCAATTTGTTGCGCACGTATTGGCTGCAACAAACGGCATGTTCGAAGCGCAGGCGGGGTGGATAATTTTCCCGCGCTAGTTGGGCCTTAGCCCAGATCCGTAATGGCTGCTTGATCGCCGTTGCCAGCCGGCGACGGGTGGGCAATTGCCAGTACGCCGTGTGCGGATCGACATCGATGGGCCAATAAGATGAAATAAAATAGGCCACACGACCGGGCAACCACTGCTCCGCCCAATAGGGCAGATTGTGCGATAGATTCCACATGCCCCACACCATCAACACATCTGGTTGCGCTTCGTCAATGGCTTGGCGCAAAGCCTGTTGATTGGCTCGCTCATGGCCGCGTCGGTGCAGAAAAAAATCTGCTGGTTGGTAATAGGCCAGATCGGCCTGTAAGTGTAAAGTGCGGATCACCACCGGTGCCGCGCGGTGATCCGCGGGCGCGACCTGTTCGCCGGCCGCCACGCCATAACGGCTGGTGAGCACTGTCACTGTATGGCCGCGTGCGTGCAGCCGGTCCGCCACTTCTTGGCACCATTGCTCATAACCGCCAATCGCGTGCGGAGGATAAAAGTTTGAAAGAAACAAAATGCGCATAGTTATTCCAGTGAAATCCGTCTTGTGTCGTTTGCGGCTGTCTTTTTTTGTTTCAACCAATCAACCAAGCGCGCACCGATGAGCGCTTTTACGAACGTGGACAACAACTGCCGATTTTTGCGCAACTGCGGGGCTTTGAAAAGCGCCTGTAAAAGATGCCCGCGTGTCAGCGCAAAGTTGCCCGCTCCATAGCTGATCAACCCCAGCGCAAAATGAGCTAATGCGATCATCTGCTTTGGCGATTGCTCTGCGGGGACCATTTGCTCGTAAGACAGTCGATCGAGCAAGGCGTTGAGTGTTTGCCAATTGCGCTTTAGATCTAAAGCGGCAAAATTACCGCGTTCACCTTTGGGCTGGCTGCCACATCCCAATTCAAAAAAGGTTCGCAACTGGTCGAGTAGAGCCGGGTAAAGTTGGACACCTTGACGTAAACATTCATAGGCTTGTTGCTGATCGCCAAATTGTAAATATTCAACGGCAGAGATTAGATAGGCTTCGCCGTAAGCCCGACAAATACGGATATTGGCTTGGGTTCGCTGCTCTGGTGGTGGCCCCATATGTTTGGCCAAGACCGCCATGCGGTTTTGAATCATCCGCGTTGGGTCACTGGACATGCTGCCGGCTAGCACTCGGTGACGGGTCAACACCAGATTGGTGCCAATGATTTTATGCTGACGACTGATGCGCAGCCACATATCCCAATCTTCACAGGCGCGCAAGGTCTCATCAAAGGCGCCGGCGCTGGTATAACATTGTCGATGCACCAAGATCGACTCCGGCACAAAAAAATTTCCATCTAAGAGCGTTTCATATAATTGTTCGGTTGGCACCGGGCGTGCCTCCACCTGGGGTAACGCTTTATTTTGTTGATCGACAAATTGATAGCCACAAAATACCCCATCTGCCGCTGGGTCGCTTTGTAGCGCAACCAACATAGAGCTAACAAAATGGGGCTCGTACAGATCGTCGGCGTCGAGTAGGCCAATATATTCGCCGCGCGCGGCCTGGATACCGGTATTGCGCGCGGCCGACAGCCCCCGATTTGTCTGGTAGAGATAGAGAATGCGGTCACCAAATTGTGCGGCGACGGCCCGGCTCTGATCGGTCGATCCGTCATCGACCACGATTACTTCTACGTTGGCATAGCTTTGATCTAGCACGCTCCGAATTGCATCGCCCAGGTATTGGGCATGGTTGAAATTAGGAATGATCACACTGACGAGCGGATTCGGTTTGCCTGTCCGTGCTCGGGGCTTATGGTCAAGCTTGGTCGGTGCGAATGGAACTGCGCTTTGCTGAATGGTCATTGTTCGGTAACCTGTCGAAATAGGTTTTCTAGTGCTTGCGCAGTATGGCTCCAACTGTGCATCGTTTCTGCTTCTTGACGCGCCGCTTGTCCCAAGCGCCGGCGCTCTTGCGGATTGCGCACCAGGTGCACAATCGCGTCGCTCAACGCATCTGCATCGCAGGGGGGCACGATCCAGCCGGTCTGGCCGTGAGTGATCAGTGCCGGCTGTCCATTCGCGCCGGACGCAATGGTCGCCAACCCAGCCGCCTTATAGTCCAGTAATTTCAGCCCCGAGTATTCAACGCGCCCACAGTAGGGTGAAACCCCAATCTCCGCCCCTGCCAGGTGAGTGACCATACGGCGAGCATCCAGTGCACCGGTAAAACAAACAATGGGCCGTAAGTCTAACTCGTCTACTAATTGCTCGATCTTATGCTGTTCGCTGCCGGCACCAATCAAAACCAGCCGCAGTCGGACCCCTTGGGCGATGGCTTTGGCCGCGGCGCGTAGAAAGATCAGAATGCCATGCCAGGGTTCAAAGCCACCTACATAGGCAATCGTAACCGGGGCGTCACCAGTTGGCAGCGGCTGAAATGCACGCAATTGTTCACGCTTTAGCAGGGCAACCACTTCGCTGCCGTTTTCAATCACAGAAACTGTGGCTGGATTAACCCCCCAGCGCTCGATAAAGCGATGGCGCCAGCCTTCACCGGTTGCTACGGTATGCGTGGCCTGGCGTGCGGCCCGGCTCATCAAGCGTAGCGATAGCCATTTTTGGCTTCCTTGTGGCGCTAGACCAAATGCTTCCAGCTCAGTCAGATGGTCGCCATTTACCTCTAGGATTAATGGAATTTGCATCCAGCGCGCAGCAAGGCCCCCAGCGTAACCCATCCAACCCATGCGTTCATATAAGAGGTCATAGCCCGCCAACTCCTGGCGGCATGCCAATGCAAAGCGGGTGCTCTCGAATAGTGCCGCGTATGGCAGGCGCAACTCATGCTGAATGCGGCGCACCGCACGCTCGCCTAGCCGGCTGGGACCGCGATCCATACGCCGCACGGTTACTGGCTCATAGTGGCGCAGATCGTCCGATCGCCATAGCCGCTGTCCAAAATGGGCCAGCAAGCGGACCTGATGGCCCCGACCTTGTAATTCTTCAAAGATATGTTTGACATGCAGCGCGGGACCAGACAGCGGTTGGCTGTGCATATCGGGCACGCCAGTTTGGAGCAAATAGCCAATCTTCATCTTCCCTCAGCTTCACGAATTAAATGCGGTTGATGAACTGGGCTCGTTTTTTTGTGATAGGTTTGTGCCACCTCGACAAAAATTCGGCGGATGGCTGCTTTTTGATCTTCCGCATCAAACTTGCTGCAGGCGATGGCGCGCATTTGGTCGTGCCGTTGTTGCTTGATGGCAACCGGCAAGTTGGCATATTCAATCACTTTCTGCTGCAATTCGGCATCGGTCAGAAATAATTGTTCGGCAGGTACGACCTCTTCCGCGCCATCACAATTGTGCGCCAAACAGTAACATCCAGCGGCCATGGCTTCAACCAGCGCTACCTGTTGTCCTTCCCAGTAGCTGTTGGAGATAAAGAGATCAATGGTTTGTAACCAGGTCGCGGTGTCCTTGACAAAGCCCACCAGTGCAACATCATTTTGTAGCCCGAGCTTCTCGATCAACCGTTGGATCGAGACTAGATAGTCGTCAAAATAACCATCAGCCCAGCGTCCCCCGGCGATGGTTAGGTGGGGCTGGTAGCCTTGCTGTTTGAGCCCATATATGCTGAGGATCGTTTCGTAGATGCGTTTGACCGGATGAATATTGCACAACATACCCAGTCGCAGTTTGAAGTCACGTTGCGTGGGGGGCGTAAACTTGTCGAGTGCGACGCCGTTGTCCACCACCTCGGCTTTATGGGCATGGTTGGGATAGAGCTCAACAAACTTGCGGTGCATATGTTGGCTGACCAAGATCACCTTGTCGACATGATCCCAGTTGACTTTGGGTGCCCAGACGTATAGCTCGTACGAATGGAGACGCGTAATGATGGCGCCTGTTTTGGGCAAATGGCTAGCCGGTACCAGTAACTCGCTGGCCCAATCAAAAAAAGAGACATTGCTTTCGCGCAGGATCGTCCGCATCTGTCGCTCGGTGGCCCAGCGATTGATGCGTCCACTGAAGAGGGGCGTCTTGTAGGTCGTTGCTTTAAAAACAACTGTCTTGTAACGTGCGCTTATATCGGCATAAATATCATGCAGAAATGCCCACTTGCCATGTTCACCAACAAAAATTCCAATTTGATGCATGTGGATCCGTCCATTCCCCTGGTGATGTGCGGCTCAACCAAACTTATGCTGTCGCCAACATGGGCGCGGCGGGCAAGGCGCCTACCATTGTTTCGCGGCTGCTTTGCCCACCCTGTTGCTCGACAAACAGATCTAACCAGACCATAAGGTTGATCAATCGCCATAGGCCCGGTGTCGCGGCCAATGCTGCATCGGGCAAAGTCTGCATATGGTAGAGCAGGCCTGGTTGCAGATAGGGTTCAAGCGCTGGGTTGGTGGCATGTTTTTTCAACAACTGGCGGATATAACCGCTACCCTGTTGCAGCCAACCCAGTTCCGGTGTAGGAAAGCCCATCTTGGTGCGCCGCCAGCAAATCTCTGCTGGCAGTTGGTCGCTGAGCGAACGGCGTAAAATCCATTTGCTCCAGCCCTGATTAATCCGATAGTTAAGCGGCAACCGGAAGACCATCTCCACCAGACGATAGTCGAGGAAGGGGAGGCGAGTCTCTAGTGAAAAAGCCATCGAATTGCGATCTTCATAACGCAAAAGTTTAGGCAGGTTGGTTGCGGTTAGATCACGATAGAGTAACCCCACCAGGCTGTTCTCGTGCGCCGATAGCGAAGGCTGCCAACGGCGCGCCCAGTGGCGTTGTACGAAGGCGGGCGATATTTGATCTTCTTGTAGTCCGGTGCCGCCCTGGCCGGGGGCGAGACGCGATGGTCGTACCGTCTTCACCATCTGCTGTAGCCGCCAAGGCAACTGTTGCGTCGCTTGATCAACCAGCATATTTACGACTGGGCCACCGCCGACGCGTGAGACATCCCATGCGGCACGGGCTGCGGCCCACGCGCCTTGTTGCTGTAAAATTTGGCTTACATAGGGTGGATAGTAGGCGTAGTAGCCGGCTAAAATTTCGTCGCCGCCCTGGCCGTTCAAGAGAACGGTGACGCCATGCTGTTTTGCCAACCGCATCACATTCCACTGCGCGTATTGGCTAGACGAATTGACTGGTTCATCCATGTGCCAGATGAAGTTCTCGAACTCCTGCCAGAGTTGAGCGCCGTCGGGTACAACCAAGTTCTCTTCGGCGCCGGTGCGTTCGACGATCAAGTGGCTGTACTTATACTCGTCAATCATCGCTTCGCGATTGCGTGCCGTAAAGGTCTTTTGGTGCTCACCAACCAGATGGCTTGGAATCACCTGTTCTTCCAGCAGCAAGCGGTTGGCCAGCGTGACAATCGCCGATGAGTCCAACCCGCCGCTCAAACAAGTACCTACTGCCACATCGCTGCGCAAGCGCAGACGGATGGCATCCTCCAGCAAGCTCGCAAATTCATCGGCCACGTGCGCTTCGTTGGCGCGGGAGGGCGTGGTGATGGCGGGGTTGATCTCTGCTTGCCACCATGTTTGTTGGGTCAACTGTTTCTCAGCAATATCGATTAGCAAAAAGTGACCGGGGGGAAGGGCAGAGATCTCTTCTAGAAATGTCTCACTGGTGTGGTCAGAGAGGCCAAGCACTAGATAGTCGAAAATGGTTTGATCGTTAGGTGTACGCCCAATCAATGGGTGTTGAATCAGTGCTTTGATCTCGGAAGCGAAGAGAAAAGTGGCGCCATTCCAGAAGTAATAAAAGGGCTTAACGCCAAAGCGGTCGCGCGCACAAAACAGGCGACGACGGCGTGCATCCCATAAGGCGATGGCGAACATACCGTTGAAACGCGCGAGGCAATCAACGCCCCACTCGGCATAGGCGGCCAAAATGACCTCGGTATCACTGCCGCTGGCAAAGTGATAGCCCAGCTTTTGTAACTCGGCGCGCAGCTCGCGATAGTTGTAAATCTCACCGTTGTAGGCCAACCATAGTTGACCGTCCAGATAGCTCATCGGCATATGGCCGGCTGCTGATAAGTCTAAAATCGCCAGTCGTCGGCTGCCCAAGACCAAATTGTATTGCTCGGTGGGCACCAGTGTATGCGAAATCAGCGCCAATTCGGCTGGTGTGCTGGGCCCACCGGCCACACAGATCTCACTGGTCGCTGTGTTAAGAAACAGATAGCCTTCATCGTCTGGACCGCGATGCCGTTGCGCCCGGTTCATCTCGGCAATTGGCGCAAGCCTGTTCTGATCGTCCAAAATACCACAAATTCCACACATCTTTTCACCTGTTGCTTCCGTTATTCAATCACTTTGGCGGCTGTATGAAGGCTCTCGCAGAGATAAAAATCGATCTGATTTCCTTTGATGCAAGTTTACATGGTTTGGCGAAAAAAAGTGTTACATTTTGTTTGCATTTATCTGGTAGCAGCTGCTAACGTATCGATCAACCACAATAGCTGACTAGCCGTGAACCGATTGCGAATGGTTTCGCGTTGGCATAGAGGCTCTGCCATCACAAATTTGACCCACAGGAAAATCTAACGCAAAGACGCCGAGGGTCAGCGCTGACCCTCGGCGTCTTTGCGTTAATGGTTAAGCTTCGAAGCTGCGATTCAAACTGGCCAAGCAGTAAACACGGATCGGGCATAACACAGATATTTTCAATAATTTCTATCTGTGTTTGCCCGATCCGTGTTTACTACTTGGCCAGTTTGAATCGCAGCTTCGAAGCTTAACCATTA
>JBBRVA010000013.1:0-24630 GCA_038247295.1 Caldilineales bacterium
GACGCGCTGACTTTTTGTGTTCATACATAAAGTGTTTGCGATTAATTGTTAAGACTGCCCGACCATCTGCACTGGCAAAAGCTAATACCTCATAGTCGGTAACTTTCCGATTTGCCTTACCTGTTTCCTGAATTGTTAACACATCATGACCTAAGTGGCGCAGTTGCTCAACAACGGGTAGAGGGAAGTTCTCGTTTGAGTATAGTTGTGCCATTGTTATGCATTCTCATTTTCTTCGATCTGCTGCTCAATTTCGTCCTGATGAGTACGATAATAGGCCCACGCATTGGCTAAATCTTTTGCCTGTAGAGTTGGGTACATCTGTAACAAATCAGCTTCACTTGCACCAAGCTTTCTATATTGAACTAAAACCCAGACTGGGATACGCGTGCCAGAAACGCACGGTTCTCCACCAACAACACCAGGTGTACTTTCAATGCCAGGAAACTCTCCGCTAAGTTCGCGCACGATTTTCTCAACCAACTGGGCTTTTTCGGCGCGTGTCATAGTAGAAAGCAATTCTTCGGCTCTTTCCAAGATTGTCATGATTCTATATCATCCTGTGAATCATAGCCTGATTAGCAGTATACTTTCTGCTATACATCACGGTGTTGCGAGTTTGCTGGCTAGCGCTTCGTCCTCAACCTGCTTGCGCAGCTGGATCACCTGCCGTTTGCGCAGTTGGGCTGGCAGTCCGAGCAGACCCGCTAGTTGGCCGCGCAGACGTGCCCGCGCAGCTGCGCCACGGATGTTGTGCAGCGCATCCAATGCAATCTTGGCTTGGGCAGTTATAATGCTGGGCAAGTTGCGCCAGAGTAGGCTGGCAGGCATATTCTTGGCAATCGTCCAGATCGTGTTGCGGCCCACATAGTAACTGGCCAGCACCCCGCCACCGGTCGCGCTTAGGTGATGATAGAGGCGCGCTTTAGGCGCAAAGACCACCTGCCAGCCGAGCAATTGCGCACGAAAGGCATAATCAACATCTTCCAGGTACATCCAAAACGTTTCATCAAAGCCGCCCAACGCTTGCCAGGCATCTTTACGATAGGCCGACCCACCGCCCGAGCCGCTGAAAATCGTGGTCTGCCCATCATACTGGCCGTGGTCTGCCTCCCAAACGCCGCGGTTGCGCGGAATGCCGTCGGCGCCCATCAGATCGCCGGCGGTGTGCAGTTTGTCACGTTGATCAAAAAGTAACATCTTGCTCGCGACAATCGCCGCCTGGGGATTAGCGCAAATGGTTTGGGCCAACTCCGCCAGCCATGCTGGTTCTGGTTCGGTGTCATTGTTGAGCAATACGACAATCGGTGCATGCGCCGCATCGACCGCTAGATTACAGGTCTGGACAAAGCCCAGGTTGTGCCGGTTGACCAGTAGGCGCACATGGGGATAATGCGCTTCGACAAAAGCGATCGAATCATCGGTGCTGGCATCGTCGGCCAGGATCACCTCAAAATCTTGAAAGGTCTGCTGTTGCAACGCATCGAACAACGGCGCTAGAAAACGCCGGCCGTTGTAGGTGGGGATGATCACCGAGAAGAAGGGGGCGGTCGTCGGTTGCAGCGCTGGATATTCGCGTTTGGGCCGCGCAGAAAAGTCCTCTGTCGAGGCGCGGAAGCTATCAATGTTGAGCGCAATCTGATGGCGCATGACAACCCGGTTATCTTCACGCAGCGCACCATAGGTTTCATCGCCAACAATTGGGTTGGCGTTCAATCCCTTCGACCCTTGGGCCAGCCGCTCTTTACCTTTGCGGATCTGGGCCTGGCGTACCTCGAGCGGTTTCACCTCGGCCGACTTCGATTCATCTGGGATTGGTTTTAACGATTCTTCGCTCATGGTCTTCCTTTGTTTGGTAAACAGTAATTAGTCGTCGGTTATCAGTCATCAGCCCTGATAACCGATCACTGATTACTATTCACTGCTAACTGCTTCACATACTCATCCACCGCAGCCTGCCACGGACGCAACTCGATCCCCAGCGCCGCCGCCGCCTGATTGATCAGCACGGCATGTAAAGGCGGCTGAACGGGGCGCGGCCATTCTGTATGCGCAATCGGTGTCAATGGGATGTTGCCGCGGCCAGTGGCCTGCAAGACAGCCTGGGCAAATTCAAAGCGGCTGGTCTGCCCACTGTTGACCAGGTGATAAATGCCATAACGTTCCGTTGTGATCAATTGCGCGATGGCCGTAGCCACATCCGGTGCATAGGTTGGGTTGCCCACTTCATCGGCGACGATACGCAGCGCACCCAGTTTGTCGGCGGCTGCGATAATTTTGCCGGGAAAATTGTTGCCCCCAGGACCAAAAAGCCAGGCCACACGCACGATGTAAAGCCGATCCAGCACCTGGCGGGCAGCCAACTCGCCGGCCAACTTGCTGCGTGCGTAGACACCGCCTGGCGCTGGTAGATCATATTCGTGATAGATGCGCGGAGGCTCACCGGCAAAAACTTCATTCGTGCTCACCTGCACTAGCGCCGCGCCGCAGCGGTTGCAACCTTCAGCCAAATATTTGGCCCCCAGACCATTGGCAGCATAAGCTGCATCGGGTTCTGCCTCGGCGCGATCGACGTTGGTCCAGGCTGCGGCGTTGATCACCACGTCGGGGCGGAGGGCAGCCAAGCGGTCGGTGATGGCTGGCTGGGTAATATCATATTCCGGGCGCTGCCACAGGGTTACCCGTTGGCTGGGCTGTCCTGTGTAGACTGTTTCCAGCGCCCGCCCCAGTTGACCCTGTGCTCCAACAATTAAAATATGCATAATTTACGCAATTTATTCCTGCGGCTTGGTCGCTCTTTAATTTTGCTCACTATTAATTACGATTCAGGCTGACCCGTGCGAATGTTTATCCGCATACTTGGATCATCCAGCAAAGGTGAAATGAGGGGTACAAAGCGCACCGCGCCGAGACCCTTCGCATCCAACTTGCCGGCCGTTTTACGGATTAACCATAACACCTGCTCTTCGGGTTGCGCCCCAATCGGAATCACCATGCGCCCGCCTTCGGCTAGTTGATCCCACAGTGGCCGGGGCAGATAGGCTGGCGCTGCTGTCACAATAATCGCAGCAAACGGGGCCATGGCCGGCCAGCCGCCAGCACCATCACCAATCGCAATCTGCGGATGGCAGCCTAACCGATCTAAGGTTGCCGCCGCGCGTTGCGCCAGGGATCGAAAGCGTTCGACCGAATAGACATGGATGCCGGCCAGCTCTTGAGGGCCGGTTGTCAATTCACACAAGATGGCCGTCTGATAACCAGAGCCGGTGCCAATTTCCAAGGTTTTGTCACCTGGCTGCAACGCCAACGCTTGCGTCATCAGCGCCACAACAAAAGGTTGGCTAATCGTCTGCCCTTCACCAATCGGCAGTGGGGCATCTTGGTCACTCCACCTTTGCACCTGCGCCGGCACGAATTGGGCACGGGGCACGCGCGAAAATGCGTGGCGCACCCGTTCATCCGTAATTTCTGGCCAACCCTTTGCCCACGGAAAATCTGGTGTGGTTGATTGTTGATCCACCGTACCGGTTCCCTCCATATCAGATCGAATCGGTCGATTGTAACACAAACATAGCCTGATGCTGAAACTGTAGGGGAGGAAGGGAGTGGGGGAGATAAGGAGCGTGACTAGACTGGCTAGACTATATGTCTCCCTGTCTCCCTGTCTCCCTGTCTCCCTGTCTCCCTACTTTCCCTCCAGTGCCTCCAGCAATAGCATCGGTAGCCGATGACGGAGCGGAAAAATATCGACAAAGCCGACGTGGCCGCCGCTCGGGTGAATTTGCACCTTCAACAATGGATGAGGCGGAATGGCGTAAAAATCTGCCACGGGAATAACTGGATCATTCTGTGCGGTAATGATGGTGGTAGCCACATCTAGCGTTTGAAATGCCCTCTGATCGACGCTATAGGCATGAAAGTAATCGGCGGCAGTTTTGAAACCACCGTGCTGGTTGGCATAGCGTTGGATCAGCCACTCGGTCATTTGCCAGATTAGTGGCATCTTGACCAGTGGCGCAAATTGATAGAGGTCGGGGAAGAGCCGCTCTTTGTTGAGCAGCGAACCCAGCCAGCGTCGCCGAAAATAGTGACGAAAGACGCGCTGTTTATCGATGGCCGCGGTGGCACTGGCGGCATTGATCGCTGGATTAAAGGCGATGACGCGGCGCAAATTATGAAACGGTTGCTGACCATGGCGAAGCGCCAGACGCAGCGCAAAACTACCCCCCATCGATGCGCCGACAATGTAAAACGGGCGCGCGCCGGCCATGTCGGCCACCCGTCCCACCGCCGTAGCGGCTTCATCCACTAGCGTGCCAAAGAAAAGACCAGGGTTGAGCGCGTAGGGATTGATGTGCAAACCTGGCCCATGATCGCGCAGATTGAGCCGGAAAACATCGTAGCCGGCCCGAAGCATGGTGTCGGTGATGATCAGGTTATAGGTCGAGTGGCTACATCCTTCCCAGCCATGCAATGTAAGCACCAGGCCGCGACTGGGGCCTGGCGTTTGCGCCGGTGTGTAATAACCAAGCAGGCGGACGGGGCTAGCGGGTGCCACCCCTGTTGCATCGTAGCCAGCGTCTAAGAGCACGGGGTGTTCCAGCCCTGTCCCCAGCAACTGGCGCGGCCGGTAACGGGCCAGCATGGTTTGTGTGCGGCCAGAACGGACAAAACGGTGGGGCGCAAAGGCGCCCTGGGCGACAAAAGGTTGGTTGAGATCCGGCAAATAATTCGTATTCATGCTTCTATTATACTTGGGCGCAAAAGCCTAGGAAAATTACCGGCTCAGCTGTGCAAAGTGGGCAAACCGATCTTTTGCTCGTTGGCAAAATCTTGTGTTGGTCCACTTTCGGCTGATGCGCCAAATTATCGACTGTGGATGACGAATGACCCACTTATCTCTGTCGTTGGGTATTCGTGATCCAGCTTTAGGGTTGCTCCTTTGCATCACTTAAACAATTGCATAGGGAACACCTTGCAGATGCAGAACCCATACGTTACAATTTGACATCTGCTATCAACTATATGATCTAAATCTATGCGCTAATCTGATCTAAATCGTCTGTTGTCGGCAAATTTTCGAAAAACCAATCGGTGGCCTGGTCACAACCAAGTGCTGCCTTATTATTCATGGATGATGATCATTAATTTTGGTCATTGATTTGGCAACGAAGAATTTAGTGATAAAGAATTTAGTGATGAAATCGTTGCTTTATGGTTGAGGAAAGGTGTAAATGCTCAACACACTCAGTGAAGTTCAGCTTGATCAACATGGGGCTCAAAATGGGCGACTCAGCGATCGCTTGAACCTGACCAACGCTTCGGCCGATCAGTTGCCCAGGGGTGAAGATGCTTTTGACTGGAAAATAAATGCTTGGTGGGATCGGATCGAGGCCGCCAAGGAAGAAGACCTCTACTACTACTTGCAGCCAGTCGATCAGATTGAAGGTGCGTGGGTCCATACCCACGGGCAACGTAAGCTCATGTTTGCCACCTATAGCTATTTGGGTTTGCTACAGCACCCACGTATCGTGGCCGCAGCCCAAGCGGCGACAGAAAAATATGGCGCCGGTACGCATGGTGTACGTATTTTGGGGGGCACGCTGGACTTGCATGCCCAAATGGAACAAAAAATCGCTGACTTTACCGGTCGCGCGGATGCGATTGCCTACAGCAGCGGTTATGTAACCAACCTGGCAACGATCAGCACATTAGCTGGGCGTGGGGACTGGATCATCTCTGACCGTTGGAACCACGCCAGTATTGTCGATGGTTGTCTGTTGGCCCAGGGTGAATTCAAGCGTTTTCGCCACAACGACATGGCCGATCTGGAGCGGTTGCTCCAACAGGCGCCGGCCGAGGCAGGCAAGTTGATCGTCGCCGATGCAGTGTTTAGTATGGATGGCGATATCTTTAATCTGCCGGTGGCGCTCGAATTAGCGCGCAAATACAATGCACGCTTGATGATTGATGAGGCGCACAGCTTAGGCGTATTGGGCGCAACTGGGCACGGTATCGAAGAGCACTTCAATTTGCCAGGTGTGATCGATATCAAAATGGGTACCCTTAGCAAGACGATCCCAGGTATTGGCGGCTATATTGCCGGCGACCGCAAGCTGATCAATTTCTTGCGCCATGCCGCACGCGGCTTTGTCTTTAGCGCGGCGCTACCACCGGCGGTGGCAGCAGCCATTTTGGAAGCCTTTTCAGTCATCGAAGATGAAGGCGTCGAGCGCAACCGGATTCTGACGCGCAATGTAGAATTCTTCATCAACGGTCTGCAAGCGGCTGGTTTCGACACGGGCCTCACTTGTACGCCCATTGTGCCGATTATGGTCGGTACGGAAAAACGCGCACTGGCGATGACAAAATTTTGCCAGGATCAGGGCGTCTTTGTGCTGCCAGTGTTACCTCCTGCTGTACAGGAGGGAACTGCGCGCTTGCGCGCCAATGTAACGGCGGCCCACACCCAGGCCGATATCGAATTTGCTTTAGATATTTTCATCCGCGCGGGTAAACACGTTGGCATCATTTAACGCTTATGAAACATGTCGTCTCGATCAGCCTGGGCAGTAGTCGGCGCAATCATCGTAGTCAGACCACCATTCTGGGCCAGCCGATCTTGCTGGAGCGGATTGGCACAGATGGTGATCAGCAACAGGCGCGCCAATTGTTTTTAGAGATGGACGGCAAGGTGGATGCCTTTGGTGTCGGTGGGGCCGATTTAGGTATTACTGTCAATGAGCATTATTATCCGCTCTATTCTGTCCACAAGCTTGTGCAAGGGCTAAAGACACCCGCGGTCGATGGTGGTGTAGTGCGCCGCGTCGTCGAGCGCCAATTAGTCCAGCGTTTGGAGCCTGCTTTGCCGCAACCTATCGAACCCAAACGGGTTCTGATCGGCACTTCGGTCGGGCGCTATGATCTGGCGCTTAGCTTTCACAAGGCAGGCTATGCCGCTATCTATGGCGATCTAGGCTTTGGGCTTGGTATTCCCATTGCCATTCACAGCTTGCCGGCCCTTCACCGTCTGGCCAGCATCCTGTTGCCGATTATGGGGCGCTTACCTTTTGCCTGGCTCTATCCAACCGGTGAGGCGCAGGAACAGATCACGCCCAAGTTTGGGGCGTGGTATCAGTGGGCCAGTGTGATCGCCGATGACTTTCTCTACATTCGTAAGCATCTGCCCGACCGTCTGGACGGCAAAATCATCGTCACCAACACCACTACCGCCGACGATGTCGAACTGCTGCGCGCCCGCGGCGTGCGCTATCTCTGCACTCCCACGCCACGGTTGGAGGGGCGCACCTTTGGCACGAATGTGATGGAGGCTGCCTTGACTGCGATTGCCGGTAAAAATCGCCCCTTGACCCCCGCTGAGTTGCAAGCGATGCTCAGCGAGGCGGATCTGACCCCAGCCATTTTGCCTTTGCAGACATAAGCCAAACTTATCCTCGTTTTAACAAAACTTAACGCAAAGGTGCGAAGATGCGAAGGCGCAGGGAAAAGCGTTAACAGAATTTCTCCCTATATGTTACCAGTGGATTTTTGTTGCTAACCCTATTTATACCTGTCCAGCGCAGCTACGCCTCAAACCGACCAGATCGGTACGCGGATGACGCTGATTGGGCGGACAAAGGCGGATTTTTTCTGGATTTGAAAGCTGGCACGGTTGGTTAAGATTTTTAGACACCCAATAATTTACTGTCTACTTGTTTACCTGTCTACCTAGCTACATAGGGGATCAATCGTTACCCAGATTTTATAGTTGCGTGAGGAAAAGTGACTTATGCCGAGCAACCCTATGGCCCCATCCGATCTGCGCCAGCATCTATCGCCCGTTTGGAGCCATTATAGTGACGTGCTGGCCGAGCGCGCGGAGGGCGCCTATATTTACACGAGCGATGGCCGTCGTTTGCTGGACTTTACGAGCGGCATCGGCGTCACCAACACCGGCCATTGCCACCCCAAAGTAGTGGCCGCTGCCCAGGCGCAGATTGGCAAACTGATCCACGGCCAGATCAACATCGTTTATCACCAACCGATCTTGGACCTGGTGAACGAATTGCTGCAAGTGGCGCCCGCGCATCTGAGCAGCTTCTTCTTTAGCAACAGCGGCGCCGAAGCGATCGAAGCCTCAATCAAGCTAGCGCGCCAGGCGACCGGCCGCCCCAATCTGATCGTCTTCCAGGGCAGCTTTCACGGCCGCACGATTGGCGCCATGTCGCTGACCATGTCCAACACGATCTATCGTGTCGGCTACCAGCCGTTGATGGCCGGTGTCTTTGTCGCCCCCTTTCCCTATCGTTATCGCTATGGTTGGTCCGCAGCCGAGACGACCGCCTTTTGTCTGCGCGAATTACGCGACCTGCTCGTCATGCAAACGGCGCCGCGCGAAACCGCCGCCATTCTGATCGAGCCGGTGTTGGGTGAAGGTGGCTATGTCGCACCGACACCCGGCTTTTTGGAAGGTGTGCAAGCCATCTGTCGCGAACATGGCATCTTGCTCATTGTCGATGAGGTGCAATCGGGCTTTGGGCGCACGGGCCAATGGTTTGCACATCAACATTTCAATATCGAACCCGACATCATGGTCATGGCCAAAGGCATCGCCTCCGGCTTTCCGCTCAGTGGCATTGCGGCACGGCCCGAGCTAATGGCCCAATGGCAGACCGGCAGCCACGGCGGCACCTATGGCGGCAACGCCGTTTCCTGCGCCGCTGCCACCGCCACGATCCAAGTGCTACGCGACGAAAACTTGATCAACAATGCGCATGTGATGGGCGAAGCGCTACAAACTGGGCTGCGTGCGCTACAAAAGCGCTTCCCTATCATCGGTGATGTGCGCGGCAAGGGCCTGATGGTCGCCACCGAATTTTCCCATCCGAATGGCGAACCAGACACCAAAACCGCTAAGGCCGTCGTCCACGAATGCCAAGACCTCGGCCTGATGCTGCTCACCTGCGGCCCCTACAGTAATGTGATCCGCTGGATTCCGCCGCTGATCGTGGATGAGGGCCATCTGGACGAGGGGTTGGGGATTTTTGAGACGGCGTTGGAGCGTATATGAGTACCTTGCCCACAATTGACACTACTATCCTTTTCCATGCCTAATCTGCTAGACAGTAAAATGCTTATTGATTTTGTTGCCTAGGTTGATCGTGCGCTACAATTTGTCGAATGATACCCAGCCGTGTTCAAAAAGTGGGATTGCGCGTTACGCTCCTTCTCATTCTCCTCGCTACTTTTGCCCTGCGTCTGCACGAACTCACCCGTCAAAATATTTGGTGGGATGAGGCGCGCAATATCGATGTGGCCTTGCGCCCGTTTACGCAAATTGCCGGCGCGCCCGAGCTGGATATTCAGCCCCCCTTCTATTTTTGGCTGCTGCATGGCTGGGATAATCTGGCCGGCATGACCAGTGCCGATCCAACGCTGATCGCCTTTTGGGCGCGCTTTCTCAGCGTCGCCGCTGGATTGGTTGGCACGGCGCTGCTCTATCAACTGGGGCGATTGGCCTTTTCGCCCACCGCGGGGGCGTACGCCGCACTCCTTTCCGGCTTGTCGCCCTTCTGGCTAGCGGAAAGCCAGGAAGCCCGCATGTACACGGTTGGTTTTGCACTGTTGACGGGTGCGGCAGTTGCGTTGCTGAAAGAGATTAGACGCACCAATTATCCCGCAAAAATTACCAATTACCAATTACCAATTACCAAATTACGCCACCTAATCGCTTTCGTCATCCTCTCCACCCTATCTTTGCTCACTCACTACAACGCCGTCTTCATTCTCGTTGCCTGGTACGTTTGGTGGGCACTCTGGGCGTTGATGCAAGCGGATCGCTGGCGCAAGCTGCGTGTGGTCGTTCTGTGTGGGTTGGCGATGACGGTATTGATCGCCCCGATCGCGCCGATTGCCTTACGCCAGATTCCGACCTATGCCAACCCCAATCTGGTGATCCCGACCTTACGCGACTATCTGTGGCAAAACTGGCAGGCCTACCTCGGTGGCTATGCGTTTGATCCGGCCTTGCTGGGCGGATATAGCATCCCGTGGCTATGGCTTAGCCTGGGCCTGCTCTTGATCGGGTTAGTTTTGGCGATTTTTTTCGCGCTGCCGCGGCGAGAACGCACCTCGTCCCGAATGAACGTCTCCGCAGAACCGACTACCGACTACCGACTACTGTCTACCGCCTACCTATTGCTTTGGCTGCTGGGCGGTCTGGCTCTATACTATGTCGCCGTGCTGGACCGCGGTGCGTTTAATGTGCGCTATAGCAGTTTTGTCACACCCGCCTTGTACACATTACTGGGGATGGCGTTGGCTGGCTGGGGTAAATGGGCACGCCCTTTGGCTGTGATTGGTCTGGCGTTGCTAGCTGTGGGCATGGCGCCGGCACTACGGGCCGATTTATATGACGCACGTTTTGCGCGCGAAGATGTGGCTGGTGTCACGGCGTGGCTGCGGCAAACGGCTGGGCCGGATGATCTGATTTTGGTGGACCAGAAATATCCATTTGGCTTTTATTACGGACGTTACACGATTGACCCGGCGGCAACTCCGGTCGGGCCCGAAGCAGCGGCGGCCCGTTATTTATTTGTGGACATTAATACGCTGGATCAACAGCTGAATGCTTGGGCCGACAGTGCGCAACGCGTCTTTTGGGTGCAGTGGTTTGAAAGCGACACCGATCCGCGCCACGCCGTCCGTTTTCTGCTCGACAAAGCGGGCCAGTATCAGGGTGAACAGGGCTTTCAAGGCTACTCGGTCGAGTGGTGGGCGTTAAACCCGCCCACTCACTTTGCCTTAGCCCCGCAATTGACGCCTATGCAGGTGATCTTTCCGGGCGCGGTGGAAACGGTAGCCGTTTCGTTGCCCGATCAACCGTTGTCGCCCGGTTCGATGTTGCCGGTGGTGATCCGTTGGCAGCGTTCGGCGCAAACGACAGGTAACGCTGTGGGCCGTCCCCTCAAGGCTCGGGTGGCGCTTTATGACCAAAACGACGCCCGCCTGGCGCAAAGTGATGAGCGGCTGCTCAACGACCGCCATCGGGCGCCCGTTGAGTGGAACATGACCGAGCAACCGCTCAATGTTTACCAACTGGATCTGCCCGCCGAGTTAACGGCCGGCACTTATGCTGTGCGATTACTTGTCTATGATGCCGAAACGCTGGAACCGATTGCGCTGGCGGACACGGCGGGCAATCCGGCTGGTGTCGAAGCAACATTGGGGATGGTGACGGTAGCGGGCGAATGAATCATTTGGATCATGCATGCGTCCATCCATAAGCTGCCAACTGCGTTCCTGGACCTTGTGCGGTATAATGCCAGTAATCGTTATTGTAAAATATCAAATTTAAGAATCAATTATCCATGTCGGCAACCCAACTTTCGCTTTTTCCCTATCTTGAACATCAAACCGCGCCGCGCCCGCGTGATTTTATCCCTGTCTATACCCCTACCCTTGGTCAATGTGAAGAGGAGTATGTGCTTGACGCCGTGCGCAGCGGCTGGATCAGCAGCCTGGGTGAATATGTCAATCGCTTTGAGCGCGACTTTGCCAGCTTTTGTGGGGTGGCACATGGCGTTAGCGTCTGCAATGGCACCGTGGCCCTCCATCTGGCCCTGCATGCCCTGGGCATTGGCGCGGGCGACGAGGTGATTGTGCCAGCGCTCTCGTTTGTGGCATCCGCCAATGCCGTGCAGTATACGGGCGCAAAACCAGTTTTCGCCGATGTCGATCCTGTGACCTGGACCATTGATCCGGTGGCGATCGAGCGGCTAATCACGCCGCGCACAAAGGCGATTATGCCGGTGCATCTCTACGGCCATCCGGCCAAAATGGTCGAAATCAACGCCATCGCCCAAGCGCATGGTTTGTGGGTGGTAGAGGATGCAGCGGAAGCGCACGGCGCCGCAATCGGCCAACAGCGCACTGGCGGCCTGGGGCAAATCGGCGCGTTTAGTTTTTATGCCAACAAGATTATCACCACTGGCGAGGGTGGCATGCTGACTACAGACGACGCCGCGCTGGCTGCCCGCTGTCGCCTCTTGCGTGATCACGCCATGCCGCCGGAGCGCCGCTATTGGCACGACGAGGTAGGCTTCAACTACCGCATGACGAACTTGCAGGCGGCGGTGGGTGTGGCGCAAATGGCGCGCATTGCCCAATTTATCGAGCGCAAACGACGCATCGCCCGTCAATACAGCGAAATGTTGGCCGATCTGCCTGGCATCACCCTGCCGGCGGAAGCGCCGGGCTGCACCAATGTCTACTGGATGTATTCGGTACTGGTCGCTGCGCCCTACCAATTGACGCGTGATGAACTGATCCCGGCCTTGCGCGAACGTGGGATCGATAGCCGGCCTTTCTTCCATCCGCTGGACACGCTGCCGCCCTATCGCAACGAGAACTCCGCACCGGTTGCGTTTGCATTAAGCCAGCAAGGACTCAATTTGCCCAGTGCGCCCTCGTTGACGGACGAACAAATTGAATATATCTGCGCTACGTTGCGTAGCCTGGCCAAGTAGTGCAGTAAGCCAGTGAAACAGTGAGACGGTGGGATACACACTAACCTACTGTCCCACTGCCTCACTGTCCTACTGACAACTCTAGATTTATGTGCGCCAAACTGTAATAGCTGATGAGTGAGTTGAACCAATCCATGTTTGATGTCTCTGTGATTTTGCCCACCTATAACGAACGCGACAATATTTGTGATCTGATCGACGCGATTGAGCAGACGCTGGGACCGCTGGGCTGGCCCTACGAAGTGTTGGTAATGGACGACAAAAGTCCAGACGGCACGGCCGAGATTGTGCGTCAACGCTACAATCTTGCGGTTGGCGCCGATCAGAACCAGATTGGGACGGGCGGCGGCCTGGTGCGTTTGCATGTACGCACGAAGGGCAAAGGACTGGCCAATTCGATCCGCGATGGGCTGGAACGGGCCACGGGGCGTACGCTGGTGGTGATGGACACCGACTTCAACCATGATCCGGCCATGATCCCGCAGATGGTGGATCTGTTGCGCTACTATGATCTGGTGATCGGCAGCCGTTTTGTGATGCGCGGCGGCATGGAAGACACTGCCCGCTATCGCGCCAGTATGCTGTATAATGTTTTTATCCGTCTGCTCTTTCAGACGCAGATCCAGGACAACCTGAGTGGCTTTTTTGCCGTCCGCCGTGACCGTTTCTTTAACTTGGCGCCGAAATTCGACAAAATCTTTTATGGCTATGGCGACTATTTTATCCGCCTCTTGCTGATGGCATGGCGCACCAATTGGAAGATTCTCGAAGTGCCCGTCTTCTACATCCTGCGCCGCCACGGTCAGAGTAAAACCGGCTTCTGGGCGATTTTTCGCGATTACACCAAGGCCGTGTTGAAGTTACGTCTGTTTGGCTTATAGGTGGTGATTGGTAATTGGTAAGTAGTAATTGGTAACTGCGCACAGCAGCGCCTGCCCCAATTACTACTTACTACTTACCAATCACCTAATCACCAATTACCCAATCACTATCCATGCCATCACCCTACCGCCGCTACGGCATCACCATCCTCATCGCCTTGCTTGTCTGCGTCTACACGCTGACGAATGCGGGCAAAGATCATATTGTCGATGAGATGAGCCTCTTTGCTGTCACCGAGTCGTTGGTGCTACGCGGTGAAGTGGATACAAACGCGATCGCTTGGACGCAATGGGTGAATAGCCCTGGCGAAGTGTTGGGCGCGTTTGGCGTTAATGGGGAAGTCTACAGTAAAAAGGGGCCGGCGCCAGCTTTTTTGGCAACCGCGTGGTATGGATTGCTGCATTGGATTGCCAGTTGGGACATCAATATTGGCTTGATGCAGGGCACATTTTTGTGGAACGGCTTCCTTACCGCTGCCACGGCCGCTTTGCTCTGGCTGACGGCGGTGCGGCTGGGCTATGATGACCGTACGGGCGCCACGCTGGGGCTGTTGTTCGGTTTATGTACGATTGCCTGGCCCTACGCCAACCACTTTTTCGGTGAACCGTTGAGCGCGCTCAGCCTGCTCATTTGTTTCTACGGTCTACTCGTCTACCGGCAAACGGGCCAAGTAACCCCGTGGCTGTGGTTGGCCGGGGTTGGCGCTGGCTTGGCAATTGCGACGGTCACCGCCCATGTATTGTTGATCGGCATCTTGACTTTGTACTGGTTGACCGGATTTTTTTTCTCACCGCACCCAAGCACGCGCAAGCTACTGGATTTGGTTACGGCCGTGGCCGCTTTTCTCTTGCCTTTTGTCGTGGCCGCACTCTTGTTGCTCTGGTACAACGGGGCGCGCTTTGGCAATTTCTTTACCACGGGCTATCATTTTGACAGTGGCGAGGGTTTTACTACACCACTGGGGCAAGGGCTATGGGGTTTGCTCATCAGCCCCTACCGCGGGCTCTTCTGGCATACGCCGCTCTTTATTGTCTCCCTTTTTGCCTTCCCCCGCTTTCTGCGCCGCCACCGTGCCGAAGGAATATTGATCGGCGCGCTATCCGTGCTGTTAATTGGTCTCTACAGCATTTGGTGGATGTGGTGGGGTGGTTTTGCCTGGGGTCCCCGTTTTCTGGTGCCGATGTCGCCCTTTTGGGTGCTACTGTTGGCGCCACTCGTCGCCGAATGGAAGACCCGCGCGTTGGGGTTGAATCCACGGGCCTGGTGGCCTACGTTGCAATCCAATTTGCGTACGGTGGGCTATCCGGGTTGGCTATTGCTCATCCTAGCCGCGCTCTCTTTCATCGTCCAGGCACTAGCGGTTTCCGTGAACTATGTCAATTATGAAACCCAACTGCGCCAAATCTTCCCCACCGACCCGGCAGATCCACTCAAATTTGGTCCGCCGGCGCAAAGTCTGGCCGATCTGTTCTACAGCCCGGTCTTTGGCCAGTTACAACTGCTGCGCACAAATTTTCAAGCCAACAGTGATCTCGCCTGGTTTCGATCCGATGGCAATGTGGTCTGGCTGATCGTCATCATGGGCTTCTTCACCGTGGCGACGCTGCTCATGGCCCTGGGCAGTTGGTGGCAGATCAGCGCCGATGACGAACTTGACGCGTTGCCCAGCCGCCCCATCCGCTGGCTGACGACCCTGTTGCCTGCGCTCTTGATCGGGATCTGGCTCTCCGGCACGGCCAACGACCCCTATTACGGGGCGCCCGATCGGGGTTATCGGGCCATATTGGCCGAAATCTGCCAAAGCGCGCAGCCAAGCGATGCGGTGGTCACAATCGCGCCTTTTTCCTATCATATCCCCATGAACTGGCTGGCAGGTGAATGCGAGCAGACACCGCCGTTGTTTGGTTATGCCACGAACAGTTTGAATCATGGCGAGGCGGCGCAGGTCTTGAGCGCGGTGCTGCAAAGTTATCAGCGGGTCTGGTTTGTCACCGAGCGGCTACCCGTCAACGATCCGGACAATACGGTGGAGCGCGGTTTGTCCACGGTTGCCTACAAGGCTGATGACCGCTGGTTTGATGACTATCGCTTGCTGCGTTATGCCACCCCAATTGATCTGGCAAATGCCTTCTCGACCCAGCTTGATACGCCACTGGCGGATGGTAATGGCCAGCAAATCTTACTAACCTCCGCCATCGCCCCTACTGCGGCACAAGCGGGCGAGATCATCCCGGTGGAAATCCATTATGAGCTGGAAGCGCCAGGCACAAGCGATCTGCGTTGGTTTGTACAGTTGTTGGCGGGGGAAGGCAACGCGGTGGCGCTGCTCGATAGCGCACCCACGCATGGTTATACACCCTTTAGCACGTTGCCGGTGGGTGAAGATCTGATCGAACGCGTGGCCTTGCAATTGCCGGAAGCTTTAGCACCCGGCCAATACCAGTTGATCGCTGGCTTGTATGACCCCACTACCCCTGCCGCCGCGCGCTTAACGCTGCCCAATGGTCGTGATTTTATCAGCCTGAGCCAGGTAACGATCCAGTAGCGAAGGCAAAGTGTGGTATGCGACACGCCAAATGGCCTGGACGACCCCAATCACCCAATCACCCAATCATCGAATCGCTCTCTCGTTTTCTCATTCGCCACCCTGATCGCGCGGCAGCCCTGGGCTATCTTGGATTGACGTTGCTCTTTTATGCCCCGCTTCTGCTTGGGCTGCGCACCTTTCCGGATGGCGACTTCACCCATCACTTTCTGCCCTTTAGCCTCTTCCAGCAGCGGGCGCTCTTGGCTGGACAATTGCCGCTGTGGAATCCCTACACCTATGCCGGCCACCCCTTTCTAGCCGATATCCAGGCGGCTGTCTTTTATCCCGTCAGCAATCTGGTGCTGGGCTTGACCCTGCCGTTGACTGCGCCCGGCGCTCGGCTCTACTTTTTGCAAGTCGAGGCCATCCTGCATGTCGCGTTGGCGGGCTTTTTTGTTTATCTGCTCGTGCGTGATCTAACCGGCGGGCGCACGGCGGGCTTTCTTGCCGGCGTCTGCTTTGCTTTCTCTGGCTATCTGACCGGCTATCCACCGCTCCAATTGGCCATCTTACGCACGGCGATCTGGCTGCCGCTAGTGCTGTGGCTGCTCTATCATGCATTTTTCAACCCGCAGCAAAAGCGCTGGTGGATCGGCGCGGCAATCGCCTTTGCTGTGGCCTTTTTGGCGGGCCATCCGCAAACGTTTTTATACATCAGCTACACGGTGGCGGCGTGGATTGCTTTTCTCTTGATCCAAGCTTGGCGCACCAGGCGCACTGGTGGTTGGCAAGCCGGCCCTGTCCTGGCTGGCTTGTTTAGCTTTGCGATGATTTTCCTGGGCCTCAGCGCCGTCCAACTCTGGCCCAGTTTGGAATTCACGCGTTTTAGTGTGCGCGCCAACGTAGACTATGTGTTTGTCAGCGGTGGCTTTCCCCTGCAAGACGCTTGGCAACTGCTGCTGCCCGGTGTCTTGACCCAATTTTCGCCGCTTTATGTTGGTGTAGTCGGGTTGGGTTTGGCAGTACTGGGGATTAGAGATTGGAGATTGGAGATTAGTTCCGCGCGGCCCTCCAATCGCCAATCTCCAATCTCCAATCTTCAATCTTCAATCCCCCTCTTCTTCACGATCATAACCCTCCTCGCCCTCCTCCTCGCCTATGGCGATAACAGCTTCTTGTATCCGCTCTTTTACCGCTTTGCGCCGGGCTGGAAGCTTTTTCGTGGCCAGGAACGGGCGGCGATGTTGGTCGTGTTGGGTCTGAGTGTGTTGGCCGGGTATGGCATGGCGCAGATTCCGCACTTAGCCTTGCGCACGCGGCGGCGGGCGGCGATGGTCTTCACGGTGTTGGTGGCGGGTGGTGTCTATGCATTTGGCTTGCTTTGGCAAATGGTGGGTCACAGCGCGATCAGCAATGCGGCTTATCTGACCGTTTCCTTAGTCACTATCCTCTTGGCAATGGGCGTGGTAATCGCCCTGCGCCTGGAAGGTTGGAGCGCGCAACGGACCCGCTTGATCGTTGCCCTGGCCGTGCTTAACCTCTTTTGGGCGAATTTCGCCACCAATCTCGACTCATTCGGCCCCGCGCGCAAGACGATCTTGGCGCCAGAGATGGCGGCGCTGCAAACGGCGCTAGCGACCAGCGCGTCGGGTGAGGATGGGTTACCGGGCCGCGTCTACAATGAATTTCGCATCTACGAAGATTACGGCGTGCGCCAGCAGATTGAAGATGTGTGGGGCAGCAGTCCCTTGCGCCTGGCCAACTACGCCGCCTTGTTTGAGGACTTCCCGCTCGATCGCCTCTGGCAGTTGACTGGTGTGGACCATGTGCTAACCTGGCGGCGCGAACTCTTTGTGCCCAGCACGCTGTTGGCTGAATTCCCGCAGTCTACCGACACTACCTTTTTGCATCAGTTGGCCGCGCCCAACCCGCGCGCATGGATGGTACAACGCGTGCAAGGCGCCACCGATGCCGAAGCCCTGCGTCTGCTGGCCGATCACACCTTTGATCTGGCAGCCACTGCGCTTTTGCCGTTGGATCAAGCGAATACTGATCAAGGCGCAGGCGAGAGCCTAAATCGGTCTGAAAGCGCGGTTAAAGTGACGCGCTTGGCGGACAACCGGCTACATGTACAGGTAGAACAAGGTGGTTTTTTGGTGATCAGCGAAAATTGGCTACCCGGCTGGCAGGTCCAAAATGTGCAATGCGGTCCACCCGATACCCAGTGTGCCAATCTCCAATCTCCCATCTCCAATCGTTCGACGACTCGACTGAGCTCGCCGAAGTCTGAGGCTCACGAACGTCTCCCAGCCCTTTCCGTTCAACGCGTCAATCTCACCCTAATCGGCATGCCCATTCCTGCCGACGTGACCGCATTTGATCTCGTCTACTGGCCAGATAGCGTGCGTTTTGGCCTCTGGATCAGTGGTGCAACCCTTGTTCTCCTTGCTCTAACCGGTCTATGGCAGTTGCGCCGCCACAAGGAGCCCGTATGAACTCACACAATCTCCCATCTCCAATTTCCAATCGTTCGACGACTCGACTGAGCTCGCCGAAGTCTGAGGCTCACGAACGTCTCCAATTCCCAATCCGCATCCTCCTACCCCTCATCCTCCTCCTCGCCTTCGCCCTCCGCCTCTACCGTCTGGATTTTCAGGAGCTGCGCGGTGATGAAGCCTTTGGCTATTTTTTTAGCCTGCGCCCCCTCGATGATCTAATTCCAGCCACCGTGGCATTGCAAGAACCGCACCCGGTAGCGAGTTATTTTGTCCAGCACGTCTGGCTGGGGTGGACGGGCCACAGTGAATTTGCCCTGCGCTTTCTCAATGTCTGGTTTGGGATGCTGGCGGTGGCACTCCTCTACCGGTTGGGGCGCAGGTTGGAACTGGCCGCACCGGCGTGCTATGTGGCTACATTTCTCTTTGCCATCAGCCCCTACGCCATCTGGCACAGCCAAGATGCGCGCATGTACAGTATGAGCCTGGCGCTGACGCTGGCCAGTACCTGGCTGGCGGTGGAATGGTTGCCCAAACAACGCTGGCCGCAGGCGGTCGCCTACATTGCCGTCAGTTGGTTAGCCTTGCATACCCACTATTTCAGCATCTTTGTCTTGCTGGCGCAAAGCGTTTTTGTTCTGAGCCGGGCGCTGTTGTTGCGTCGCATGTGGCTGACGGTGAGCAGTTGGTTGACATTGCAAGGTCTGCTGGGCGTGCTCTATCTGCCTTGGTTGACGCGGGTGGGGGACATTCTGACGGGCTACGGCGGCAATGGCGACTCACCCCGTTTTCTGGATATGTTGCCGCGCGCGTTGAGTGTCTTCGCGGTGGGTGAAAGTGTCCCCCTCGCGCAACGGGCACTTTGGGCTGGATTGGCCGGCGTGCTCCTGTTGATCGGGGGGTTACACCTGGCGCACAATGGCCCGGCTGGCCGGCGCGCACTCTGGCTCTTTGCGCTCTATCTGGCCGTGCCGTTGGGTGTCACCTGGTACAGCGCCCAGCAGCGCCCGATCTTCAATGAGCGTTATCTAATCGCCGCCGCGCCGCCTTTTTATTTGCTGCTGGGAACAGCTTTTGATTGGGGACGCACGCCCAAAGGGCACCCGATGCGGATAAACGCGGATAAAAATCGACTGGTTAACTTTGTATCAATGCTTCTACTCTTTGTGCTGCTGCTAGGTATGGTGTTCTCACTGGATCGCCACTATGCGGATCCAGCGTATAGCAAGACGCGTGGTTGGCGCGGATTGGCGGCTACGTTGCGTGCTTTAAGCGCTGGGCTGCCCACGGAGCAGGTACGAATTGCGCAAAATTTCCCGGACCCAACCCTTTGGTATTACTACACGGGGCCGGTGGAGCACATTGTCTTGCCACCGGCGGCGCAGGATGTCGCCGGCGCCCAAACGAGCGTGGAACAACTGGCTGCGGCCGGTGTGCAGCGGATTATCTTACCCCTGCAAGCTGCGCCACAGTGGGATGATCAAGCGATTGCGGCCAATGCGCTGGCGGCGCGTTATGGTAAGGTGTTCGAGCAAACCGTTGGCGTGTGGCCGGTGCAGATATATGTTTTGCCGCCCAACCAGTTGATGCCAATCAACGCCACATTTCGTAATGGCGTCATCCTAGCTAGCGTGGCCAGACAGCCGCTTACGCTCACGCCAGGCGGTCTATTGACCGTTCATTTACAGTGGCAAGGCGCGGCGCAAGAACTGACGGGCAGTGAGAAAGTCTTTCTACAACTGCTCACCGACGCTGGCCAATTAGTGGCACAGGATGATCGACCGCTCGATCTGACGGTCGCGCCGGCGATCTATGGTATACTAATACCGGCAAACTTGCCCACCGGTGACTATCGCCTGATCGCTGGTCTGTATGATCCCGGCCAGGCGGGGATGCCGCGGGTATTAACCCTGGACGGGGCGGATGCTGTTGGGGTTGGGGAAATGTTGCTGGCGCGCTAGGGAGTATTCTGCTGACAATTATCGGCAGAATTCAATAACTAGTTTTTTTACTGGAACAGGTGCAACCATGATGGTGACAAGCAAAGACAATGTTTTTTCGCTGGTCAAAGCGCATAACGAGCAGATCAAAGAGTATGGTGTCAAGCGATTGGGTCTGTTTGGTTCGTTTGTGCGCGAAGAACAAAATATGGAGAGTGATGTCGATTTGTTGGTCGAATTCGAGCCGGGCAAAAAGACTTTTGATAATTTTATGCATCTATGTTTTTTCCTAGAAGATTTATTTGAACGAGAAGTTGAATTGCTAACACCAGAATCACTGAACCCCTACATCGGCCCGCGTATCTTGAAAGAAGCAGAATATGTCACCCTCAGTCATTGATCATTTGCATTACATTTTAGATGAACTAGGCTATCTGGCAGCACAAGTCAATGACTTACAGTATGATGAGTTTATGAAGAATGCAACCTTGCAACGTGCCTTTATACGCAGCTGGGAAGTAATTGGTGAAGCCGCAAAACAAGTGCCGGGCGAACTTAGACACAAGTATCCGGGTATTGAATGGAGGGCAATAACGGGTATGCGCGATCGGCTTATTCATGGTTATTTCAGTGTGGACTATGCGCTTGTCTGGGATGCTGCTACCAACAAAGCGCCTAAGTTGCAACAAAGGATTGAACAGATGCTCGCTGATTTGGACAAAAGCTGAGCGTTATTAATTCACCTATGTTACAAACTACCTACCACTCACTCCAACAACTCGTTTTCTCGCCCAACCCGTTCACGCGCCGGCTCACCTTGGGCCTGGCGCTGGGCTTGGGCGTCTTCTTGATCGCGCTCTTTATCGGCATTACCGGGCCGATCATTGCCTTGGCTGCGGCGGTTGCCCTGATTGCCGGCACGATGATTCTAGCCGACACGCATTGGGGTTTTGTCGCGCTGGTCGGCGTCGTCTTTGTGATCCCGTTTGCCAGCCTGCCTTTTAGCGTCGGTTTCAAACCCACCTTTTTGGATGCGGCGCTGGGGGCGCTCTTTTTCGTCTGGTTCTTCAAACTGGTGATCGGCCAGGAACGTGAATTTATCGCGTCACCACTTGGTTTGTTGGTGGGACTCTTTATGCTGATGGCGCTCTTCAGCTTTGCCAACGGCTTGACGCACAGCAGTGCCAATAGCTTTTTGCTGCGGCGCTTCGCCGAGATTTTGCTTGGCATCAGCCTCTTCTTTGTCGCGATCAACACCGTGCGCACGCAGGCCGAACTGGTCTGGGTGACGCGCTGGCTGCTCTTGGCTGGTTGGGTTTGCGCCGCGATCGCGGTGATCTTTTATGTGATTCCGCAAGACGCCACGGTCTGGGTGCTGGATCGGCTGGCGCGCTTCGACTATCCCGGCGGCGAGGGCGCGCTGCGTTGGATCGAAGACGACCCCACCGGCACGATGCGGGCGATTGGCACAGCGGTCGATCCCAACGTGCTCGGCGGCATGATGATTCTGGTGGCTGGGCTGCTCGCGCCGCAATTGTTCGCCCAAGAGCGCCTTTTTCCGCGCTGGCTCACATTGATTATGCTGCTGACGGCCGTAGCGGCGCTCTACTTGACCTATAGCCGCTCGGCGCTGCTGGGGTTGGCCACGTCGGTCGGATTGTTGGCCGTGCTCAAATACCGGCGCTTGATCCCGCTGGGCATTGTCGCTGCGCTCTTGCTTTTGCTTTTGCCGCAAACCCAGGATTACGTGGCGCGTTTGCTCGAAGGTTTTGCCGGCGAAGATTTAGCCACGCAGATGCGTTTTGGCGAATACAAGGATGCCTTGATCCTGATTGGGCGCTATCCCATCTTTGGCGTTGGCTTCACCGGCGTGCCCGATATCGACATCTACCTGGGCGTGAGCATGCTCTACCTGATCATCGCCGAAAATATGGGGCTGGTCGGGCTGGGCATTTTTGTGCTGGTGATGATTGGCTTCTTTGTCATGCTCGGTCGTTCGTGGCGCAGGGGCTACGCGCCCGGTTTAGAAGCAATCTTGCTGGGGTTGGGTGGCGCGATAGCCGGCGCACTGGTCAGCGGCATCTTTGATCACTACTGGTTCAACATGGCCTATCCACACATGAGCGTGCTCTTCTGGCTCTATGTGGGCCTGGCCGTGGCGACCATGTTGGTGCAGGAAGGCAATGGAACAACGAATGCAGAAAACAACGAATAGATCGGCGTTTAATTCGTTGTTTTCTGCATTCGTTGTTCCATTCCTGGTTACTACCCATTTCAAAGCATAGCTTTTCTTTTTGGCACCTATATAAAGGCTATTCTATCCATGAGTGGATTAATCTACGCAGAGTTTGTTTATTATTTGCAGGGTCTTGGCTTTCGTATCCATAATGCCCTTAAAGGTGGTCACGATGAGCAAGCGTATGAAGAAGCTGTCGTTTGGTTGCTTGCTAAGGACAATGTGCCTTTTCAGCGCCAACCCATCTATTATGTTACGTATAAAGGGCAACAAGTAGGCAAATATCGACCAGATTTGATTGCCGGTGAAGAACCTACGCTTCTTGAACTTAAAGCCACGCCAGAAATTCTACCCATCCATGACGCGCAAGCATTGTCTTATCTGGCCGTCACGCAGCTTAAATTAGCCCTTATCATGAATTTTGGTGGGGCCGCCATGCAATACAAGCGGTTGCCTAACTTTCTTGATCGCCGCCAGCCATTTCGCTGGCAGGCAACGCCAACGACCACGCTTTTGTATCCTGAACTGACTAACACATTACTGGCAACGCTCCATGAAGTTCATTACACGCTAGGGCCAGGCTTTCTCCATTCGGTCTACCGGCGCGCCACCTATATTGAGTTGGGCCATCAAGGTGTGCAATTTCAATATATCAAAGAACTGCCGTTACGCTTTGAGGACCATCTCCTTGGGCTTAAGCCAACGCGACTTTTTTGGGTTGAGCAAAAGCTATTACTGGCTGCTTTTGCCCTGCAAGAGATTACCAGTTTACACTTGGAAAAGCTGCGCTGGGCCATGCAGGAAATGGAATGTCGCTTGGGCTTAATTGCCAATTTTTACCCCAGCAAATTGGAGATTCGCATCGTACGTACATAAGCGCGTACGGAAAGAACAACGAATGCAGAAAACAACGAATTAAACGCGCCTATCCTATTCGCTGTTTTTTGCAGTCGTTGTGCTTTTCCCCCGCTGTCGTCTGTGGGGTCGTCAACACCAACAACCGATCCACATCGGCGCGCAGTTTGCCCAACAGCGGTGTCAGCGCTTCGATGGCGGTCTGTTGCTTGACGAGATTTTGTACCAGGTGGCCGAGGGTCATTTCTACAGTCACCTCTTCTTGCTTCCATGCGGTCAATAACTCGGTTGGGGTTAGCGCGCCCATTGGTTGGTCCTTTTGGTTGTCATTTTGATACAGAATCGTCAGTTGTCATATTGACAACATTTTAACATGCAACCGGAGAAATGTCAAGTCTCATTATGGAAAAATTTGGAAAGAAATTACACCATTTACGAAAACAGCGTGGCTTCACCTTACGGCAACTAGCGGAAATGCTAGATGTTCATTATGCACACCTGAATAACATTGAACATGGCGTGCGGAGTCCTTCTACTGATCTGGTGCTGAAAGTGGCCGAGGTTTTTGACGTCAGTACCGATCAACTGATGAAGGATGATATGGAGTTGCCATAATCTTAACTATGCGGATATGAAAATCAAAAATATAAGAGAGGGAAAGATCTATGGCTCGCGGAGCACCAGAAGATGTCCAGGCAATTACCCAATCAATTAGAGGTGAAAACATAATGGCTACTCCAAAGCTAGGTTTCTACGAATTTTTCTCAGGCGGTGGCATGGCTAGATTAGGCTTGGGGAAGCGCTGGCGTTGTCTTTTTGCAAATGATTTTTCTGCAAAAAAAGCACATGCTTACCGCAAAAACTTTTCCCCCGCAGATGAATTGCTGGAGATGGATGTTTACAACGTCAGAACAACTGAACTCCCAGGTAGAGCAGAACTGGCTTGGGCCTCGTTTCCTTGTCAGGATTTATCATTAGCAGGTAAACAAAGTGGTCTGAGTGGAGAACGTAGCGGCTCTTTCTGGGGGTTTGGGCGATTAATGCAGGGGCTTGAAGACGAAAACCGAGCTGTACCCATTATTGTGCTAGAAAATGTTGTCGGAACGCTCACTGCAAATCACGGGGAAGATTTTCGAGTCTTATTGAATACCCTAGTTACTGCTGGCTA
>JBBRVA010000014.1:0-24154 GCA_038247295.1 Caldilineales bacterium
GTGGTCAATATGCCCAATCGTCCCGACGTTGATGTGCGGTTTGTTCCGCTCAAATACTGCTTTCGACATAAAAGATACTATCCTCCCATTTCAAATTTAGTGCTCAACAAAGCCATAAAAGCCGAAACTCATTTCGCTTTTTTAATGAACCTTGACGCCTGTAAAGTCTACCCATAGGGTAGAAACTGCACCGGCGCGACCATTGCGGCGGTGCAGTTTACTTCTATATTTGCGTTAGACACAAAACAATATCCTTTCACACCAGAAAGGATTGTTTTGCAACTATACAACTCTATAAATTAGATCACACAAAGCTTAGCAACACAACCTGACTAGTATACCTTACACAGACTAACCTGACAAATTTTGTGGCCTGTGATAATTATCAAATTGTTAAGCCAAACTTAAAAATGGTTATTACTTATAGACCACGCAGTTTAAAAGAAAAAAGGAATATCATTCACTACGTAATCCATGAATGAATTAACCACCCTTAATAACTTTTTCCGCAATTGACTGGCTAACTGGCGCATAGCGCTCAAATTGCATCGTGAAGTTTCCACGACCACTCGTCATTGAGCGCAAGTCGGTGGCATAACCAAACATCTCGCTCAGTGGGACGATCGAGATGATTGCCTGTACACCACCTGGGCGAGATTCCATACCCTCGATACTACCGCGACGGCTAGAGAAGTCACCAACTACATCACCGACATATTCTTCTGGTACCACTGTCTCAACGCGCATGACAGGCTCTAAAAGAATAGGGCCAGCTTTTGCGCAACCATCCTTGAGCGCCATGCTACCGGCAATCTTAAAGGCCATTTCGTTAGAGTCCACGTCATGGTAGCTGCCATCGATCAAGGCGACCTTGATGTCTACCATTGGGTAGCCAGCCAGCACACCTGTTTCGGCCGCTTCGCGGGTACCCTTTTCCACCGCAGAGAAGTACTCGCGTGGCACAGAGCCACCAACGATCCGCTCCTCAAACGCAAAGCCGCCACCCGGCACATTTGGTTCTAATTCCAGCCAAACATGACCATATTGACCACGGCCACCAGACTGACGCACGAAGCGGCCTTCGATCTTGACGTGACGAGTAATTGTTTCGCGATAAGCAACCTGCGGACGACCGACATTACACTGGACACGGAACTCACGTTTCAAACGGTCCACGATAATGTCAAGATGCAGTTCACCCATACCAGCGATGATCGTTTGACCAGTCTGATCATCATAATTGACTTGGAAAGTAGGATCTTCCTCGGCAAGCTTGATCAGTGATTCGGTTAATTTATCTTGGTCGGCCTTCGATTTGGGTTCAATGGCAACCTTGATTACAGGATCAGGGAATTCAATCGTTTCCAACAAAACGGGTTTATCTGGATCACAGAGCGTTTCACCGGTAAAGGTTTGCTTCAAGCCAACAATGGCGGCGATATCACCGGCATTACAGACTTTGATCTCTTCACGTTTATCGGCATGCATTTGGACCAGACGACCTACGCGCTCTCGCTTTTGACGATTGGCATTATACACACCGGTGCCAGCTTCTAGCGTACCGGAATAGACACGCACATAAGCTAAACGGCCGATGAACGGATCTGTCATAATTTTAAAGACCAACGCCGAAAACGGTTCCTTGGTCGAAGGCTCGCGCATAACGACCGCACCGTTGTCAGGATCTACACCCTGCACAGCAGGAACATCAAGAGGGCTAGGCAGGTAGCGCACTACAGCATCCAGCATCGGTTGCACACCCTTATTGCGAAGGGCAGAACCACACATCACTGGCACAAGTTTGTTGCCGATCACACCTTTGCGCAATCCAGCCCACAACTCCTCATTGCTGAATTCCTCGCCCTCAAGAAATTTCATCGTCAATTCATCATCGGTTTCAGCAATACGCTCGATCAGTGTAGAACGAGCAGACTGAGCAGCAGCAACCAAGTCAGCAGGAATTTCTTCGACAGTTGGATTTGCCCCTAATTCATCGGTAAAAATCAACGCTTTCATTTCGAAAAGATCGATAACACCACGGAAGTGATCTTCTTTACCGATCGGCAGTTGAATGGGCAGGGGAACTGCACCTAAGCGATCAATAATCATCTGGCAAGTGCGTTCAAAGCTCGCGCCAGTGCGATCCATTTTGTTGACAAAACAGATGCGCGGTACATGATAACGATCAGCTTGCCGCCAAACGGTTTCCGATTGGGGCTCAACACCAGCTACGGCATCAAAAACAACGACACCACCATCAAGCACACGCAGGCTGCGCTGCACTTCAGCGGTAAAGTCGATATGGCCTGGGGTATCGATAATGTTGATCTGGCACTCTTCGCCAGTAATACGATCGGTCCAGGTTGTGGTAATTGCCGCAGCAGTAATCGTAATACCACGTTCACGCTCCTGTACCATCCAGTCGGTAACGGCGGTGCCATCATGTACCTCACCCATGCGATGGATGCGACCAGAATAGAACAGAATACGCTCGGTTGTCGTAGTTTTACCGGCATCAATGTGTGCAATGATACCGATATTGCGCATACGTTCAAGTGGAAAATTAATGCTCATATTACGTTCCTATTTTTGACAAGCAGAAAACCGCCTTACGAAGCTTAACCTTTTAGAATCCAGCTCAGCTCCGTTCTTAATGGTTTGCTGTACTAAACTCCCAAAGGTATAACCGTGATATGCGGTCTACTGGCAAAAAAAATACGACGCCCATGCCCCATTAAATCACCTGGCACTTGCTTACACTAACTTGGACTTAGGTACTTACATTAGCCATAAAGTAAAAGCAACGCTCATAAAAAGCGTTACTTTATAACAATCGTAAGTATAAAAACCAAGTGCCAGATTATTCTTGGCGAAGGCGCCGCACTCTATGTTACATGCAAACTACCTACGTAGTTCACAGCAATGAAGCGTACTCTACCCTGATGCAAAGAATGCCTAGAATTAAAACCATATCACTAGACATTAACAGCATAAATCAGGGATTTAGTAACGGAAATGTGCGAATGCCTGATTGGCTTCTGCCATTTTATGCGTATCTTCGCGCTTCTTGACGGTGTTGCCTTCATTACGGGCAGCATCCAACAATTCGCCAGCCAATCGAGCAGCCATATCGCGACCACTGCGCTTGCGAGCGCTATCAATCAACCAGCGCATAGCCAGGGCTGTGCGTCGCGATGAGCTGATTTCGACAGGGATCTGATAGGTAGCACCACCGACACGCCGTGGCTTTACTTCTACCAATGGCGTAGCATTCTTCATGGCATCTTCAAATACTTCCATGGGTGCACGCTTACTACGCTCGGACACGAGCTCAAAGGCATCATAAACAATACGGCTCGCAAGGCTTTTCTTGCCCCGTTCCATCACGCTGTTCACAAATCTGGCAACCAGCTCACTATTATAACGCGGATCAGGTGTAACTGTTCGGCGGTCTGCGCTGTTTCTACGCATGGTATTCTCCCTTTAACTTGCCCGGCTCTTAAACCAGGTCCTACTTGGCCTTGGGCCGCTTGGTGCCATATTTACTGCGACCGCGCTTGCGCTTGTCCACGCCAGAGCTATCTAACGCGCCGCGCACAATGTGATAGCGCACACCAGGAAGGTCTTTGACACGACCACCGCGTACCAAAACAACGCTATGTTCTTGCAGGTTGTGGCCTTCACCCGGAATATAGGCTGTCACTTCCATACCATTTGACAGGCGTACGCGAGCCACCTTGCGCAAAGCCGAATTGGGCTTCTTTGGTGTAGTAGTACGAACCTGGGTACAAACGCCCCGCTTTTGGGGGTTGCCTTGCTGCATACGCCGAGTTGTACCATTTAATGTGTTCTGGGTCAGGCGTAAAGCTGGTGCTTTTTCCTTTTTCGCGATACTAACGCGGCCCTTGCGGACCAATTGATTAATTGTCGGCAAAAGATTCCTCCGGATTCTAACGCACACTTTTATATAACGCGATCCAATATTTGCTATCTGTAGATTTTATCTTTTCAAAAACACTCATGTTCAAACTAATTTTTGAAATTAGTGCGAGCCATAAACATTCTCGATCTTATGCGTAAACAAAACACATATATTTAAATAAACAAATTCAAAACAATAATTAGCTGTAGAGGAAACATACAAAAAACATATTAATGGATGCCGAATAAACTTAGTGATTCTTCGCAAAACAGCTAAAATTACGGTGAGATAACAAACGCCTGTTAAACACGCGTAAACTCGTCAGCCCACGAACGGAAATTGTATCACAATCCCATATTCAGGTCAAATCTTGGACCCACAAAATGATACAAGATTCTAAAATCTATCGGCTGGGATAAATTGATAATAGAGAAAATACACTCAGCAATCCCGCTTGTGGAACAAAATTCATAGACAATAAAAAGCCCAGAACAGTCGGTTCTGGGCTTTTATTCAGTTCAATAAATCAAGTAGCTTGCTGTAAAATCAGCCGCCCAAACCAACGATCAGGGTACCTTCGCCGGTCTCTACGTTTACGGCAACACCCATGTTCGGGTCAGCCAAGACATAGTTGATCCACGCGTTTACTGGCTGAACTGCGGCACCAGAGACGCTATAACCATTGGCGGCCGCTTCAGAAATGTTCACCTGAAGATGATTGTTCTCGACGCCTACGGTACCTACGAGGTCAATTGTGTTGCCACCCAGGAGCACACCGTCGGACAGTTCGGCGCGAATGAAGATTTGATTGCCTGGTTCGAACCATGTGGTGATACTTTGAATTGGGTTGTTTTCACCAGTATTCTGTTGCAGCAAAACAGTCAAGAAACTGCTAAACTGTGCCTCTGTCCACTCCACTTGACCACCCATAAGGCCGGCCATACCAGCATTTTGAGCTTCGAGTGCTGTGTCCACACTGATACTAACTTCGCGATCCGGTACAACTGCTGCACCCGGCGCGCATGCAGAGGTAATAACTGCCAACAGCACCAGCACCAACGACAACGCTACAGTCTTTCGGTTAAGCATCGAATCCTCCCTTTGTCTTGTGTCTGAAACGAATTGGATCAGGAATGTTTATTATTTTTTGACAGATTCGGCAAAGCGAAGCTGCATGGCACCGATTATACTACTACCAAATCCAAATACAAAACGCAAAAAATGGCTGAGTGTAAAATATAATTTATTGGATCGGCCTAAGCATCAACTGTGCTATGACGATTTACTGTCAAATCTATAAAAACCTTGCTAATTTTGTGAGAGCTTTAATTATAACAGCACTCTCTTATCCTGTGCAAAACCATTTATTACGTCTGCACCATTATGAACGGAGCCTTGATGAGCAACTGTAAGACACATGCCAATAGCCAAGCAATTATAGTATATTTTGTTTTAAAAGAGTAGTTTTCAACTTCGCAGAAATCCTATTGCGCAAATACAGGGGTCTGTAAGATTCTGGAGGTCGCTTTGCTCACTCCGCCAGTGGAACAAATCAAGGCTGAGTTAGAAACTGGTGCGATCCAGATTGATGTTTATCCATTGTCCAAAGCGCCACTATCCAAAATGCGGTCTGAGGGCTTGGTCAAATTTTGTTCATAGCCATCCAATACGCTAAAGAGAACTTCATCCAGAAACTGATCAATCAGTTTTTGGATACGCAAGTCATCAGCATCTAAGTGGTCAGGGTTTTCTTCTTTACGCAACGACTGGAGAAGCTGGCTACGAAAAAAACGGACGGCGCGCCCCGCGGCTACTAAACTGACGCCGCTAGCACTCGCCTCCTGGCCGTACTCCCAGCCTAATTTTCGGCCGTCTTCAAGAATCTGCGGGCGATGCGCAGGTTTTAAGACAAAAGAAATAGCCAAAGCAAAAAGTTGGCGCCCTCGCCGCTGACGCGCATAACTCGCATGCTCGTCTAAATTGTAATGCCAGTGGAGTTGTTCGGTTGGTGTATTCTCGATCTCGTGGCGGACGAGAACAACGGCGGCTTCCACCAGAGCAGTTTCATCTTTGACAAGTGCATGCCCGGCCCGTTCTTCTAAAAAGCGCCGCAAATCAGCCAGGCTAAAGCGTCGATGGCCGCCCGGAGTGCGAAAAACGCTAATGTCACCGCTATCCGACCAAGTACGCAAAGTTGTGAAATGAACACCGAGAAAATCACTCGCTTCCTTCAGTGACAACCAGCGTGGCTGAGCAACCACAGCCGCTACTGTATTCTGCACTGTATTCTGCTCGATTGCACTAGTTATAGCCTGGCCCCGTTTTTCTTTTGCACTCATACCATCTCTGTTCCATTTTATCTAATCATACCTCAAACCAACGAATTTTGCTCTCGCATGAGGTCACATAAACGCGCGCTTGCCCAGGCACTTATTGCTTGGCTCCAAGATCCAGTCTCATAACATGGAAACCGGATCGATGTCGACCCGCCAACCAAAGGGAATGGCAAGCCCCCGCAATACTGACGCTGGATCCGGGGCATTGAGTAAAATCTGCCAGCGGTAGTAGCCGCGATGGCGAGCAAAAAAGGAAGGCGCTGGACCTAACACATTGGCTATTTTACCTTCCAATCCCATGCTTTGCAACCGGTAGCGCAAAGTAGCCGCCATCTCTTCGGCCACAGCTTGGGCTTTATCCGACCGCTTATCCCAATAAATAAGCCTAGCCAATCGCCGTACCGGTGGATAGCCGTGTTCATGCCGAAATGCAATTTCGCGCTGATAAAAGGCTGCATAGTCGTGTTGAGCGGCCGCCTGGATCACATAATGTTCGGGGCGGTAGCTTTGGATCACGACACGACCACCGCGCGCACTGCGGCCAGCGCGCCCCGCCACTTGCGTCAACAATTGAAATGTTCGTTCGCTGCTGCGGAAATCTGGCAGAAACAGACCGACGTCAGCGGCAATCACACCCACTAGTGTAACCAGTGGTAGATCCAGCCCTTTAGCAATCATCTGTGTTCCCACCAACACGTCGGCTTCATGGTTGGCGAAGCGACGGAGCAGGGCAGCATGGCTACCTTTGCGACCGGTAGTATCAGCGTCCCAACGCAGGAGACGGGCGCGTGGGAGAATTTCTTGAATCAACTCTTCAACGCGTTGCGTGCCACTTCCAAAATATTTGATGCGTTTGCTATCACATTCTGGGCAAACAGTAGGAATCGGAAAGCGACGATTACAATGGTGACAGACCAGTTCCTTGGCATTTTCGTGGTAGATAAGTGGCACTTCGCAACGTCGACACTCTTGCACTGCACCACAATCCCGGCACATGACAAAAGTATGGGTGCCACGCCGATTAAGAAAAAGAATCGCCTGTTCGCCTGCATCTAAGGTGGCAATCAATTCGGATTGCAAGCTACGGCTAAAGATACTACGGTGGCCGGCGCGCAATTCCTGGCGCATATCGACAATCTCCACGGGCGGCATCTCGGCATAAATTGCCGGTTGTTCGGATTGATCAGATGGAACATAGCCATTGCTAATCGGCTCAGTAGCGGCAGAAAGTGCTGGCGGCGCACCATGCCCCATCACACGCCGCGGCATTTCAAGCAGGATCGATCGGCCCTGTGCGGTGGCATAGTAGCTTTCCAAACTAGGCGTTGCACTACCCAAAATCAGCACACTGTCCGTCAACTCGGCCAATTTATGGGCCACCATGCGCGCATCGTAGAAGACGGTAAAGCTGCCCCATTCTTCGGCATTCTGTTTGTAAGAGCTTTCGTGCTCTTCGTCCAAGATGATCAAGCCCAGGTGGGTCAGCGGCGCGAAGAGTGCACTGCGCGGCCCGACGACCACGTCAAATTGGCCGTCACGCACCGCGCGCCAGATATCATAGCGTTCGCCGGCACTGAGCGCCGAATGAATCACCGTGACTCGGCCCGGAAAACGTCCCGCAAAACGGGCAACAGTCTGGGGTGTCAATGCAATCTCGGGCACAAGGACAATTGCCTGGCGGCCTTGTGTCAATACTTGTTCGATAGCTCGCAAATAGATCTCTGTCTTACCGCTGCCTGTAACTCCATGCAACAGAAATTTGGGCGCAGGGCCGTCAGGCGCAGTCCAGGCGTCGCTCACAGTCTGCCAGACGCGTCTTTGCTCTGATGTAAGCGGCGGCGCGGTGGTTTTGGGATAAATCTGGCCAGCCAACGGATCACGAAAACGCACTTGTTCGGTGAGGGTTAGCAAGCCTTCGCTTTGTAAGGTGCGCAATGTGTTGAGATCGGTCTTGACACGCGCGTATAGATCACTTTTCCAGAGCGGCCCACCAGTTTCCAACAAAGCATGTAGAACACCCGCATATTTTTCAACACCGCGGAGCTGCAATAGCGTTTGCTTGGCCTGCTCGACTGATTGGACGAGACGAATGCCATCACCCACTTGCTCTAATACACCGGCGGTTAACAAACTATTAATGGCGGCGGGCGAGCTTAATCCACACATGCGCTGGAGTTGGGCTGCCGTTGGCGTTGCGGTTGGATTGCCAATCAGACAGGCGAGCACAGACGCCCGAGCATTATCACGTCCTAAGCCAGGCAAACGTCGTTCCACCGTGGCCGCGTCGACCGCTAATCCAATCTGAAGTTCACGCTTCACATGAACAGAACTGTTACCGTCCAATTTTGCCAACAAACCTGGCGGCAGCAACAATTTAACCGTTTCAGCCAATGGCGCCACATAGGCATCGGCCATCCAGGTTGCCAATGCAAGCTGGATAGGCGTCACCACCGGTTCTGGACGCGCCAAGCGAAGAATGGCCTTGGTAGGCACAGGTGAGACGGCAGCCAGGCAAGCAACAATGCCCTGCACTTCTTGACGACCAAAGGGAACCCAAACCAAATGACCCGGTTGAAGCACAGGTTCCAGTTCGACCGGCAGATGATAATGGAAGGTTTGGAGGGCGGGTGCAGGTGCGATTGTCAGATCAGCAACGCCATCGTCGGTTAGTTCGTGCTCAGGTTCTGGTGGTGGTTCGGTGGCTTGCTTACCAAACGAGCGACGGATGGGGATATTGACAATAACTTCGGCGTAGATCATCGGGTGTAGATCATGCAGCTAGGGAATGGCAAATGCGGAGTAAGCGACGCTTGGTAAACGAGCAATCGACCGATGAATGCTGATTGCCCGTTTACCAAGCATCACTTGTTACTTATTCACGTGTACCATAAATCGTTTCTTGACTGATGCCGAATGCAAATGCCAAAAGAGCAGGCAGTGTACTCAGCCCCAAGCTAGCTGACGGATCAAGGCTAGCCAAGAAGTAGACAAAACCAACAAGTAGATAGAGAGCTGCGCCAAACAGAGCACCCATCAAAGGAAGAATCAAACCACGCAGACCATATTTGCGATCAAAAAAACCATGTTCCAACTTGCTACGCAACCGCAGGTTCAACAACGCACCCAGTGCGCCGCCCAATCCGCCAGCAAACAAGGTACACAAAGCCGAGGCAACGTGTTGCAGAGCAATGCTATCAGCAGTTAGATTGCTCATTGTTTGGACCAGTTCGGCAATTTGAGCTTGATACATGTAGCAGGCAATGATCACAATCGCAGCCAATCCTGACCAGCCAGTTAAATAAACGAGCAGGCGATTGCGGTAGATGTTAGACCAATGAATGGTCTGCTGTAGCCGCTGAAAGATGGTGCGCACTTGTTGCAGATAATACTCTACCTCGGCCGAACGCATCGGGTCACTTTGTAAAATAGCCTGAGCTTTTCCAAGCAGATGATGGGCACGCTGGCAAGCTTCGTGGCTGGCCGGCAAGATAGCGCCGATCTCACTGTGCAGCGTCACAATCTCCTGCTGCAACGTTTGTACATCCGTAGACGACATGCGCGGCAGTAGATTCGACCATTTTCCATTGCGATTGGCAGCGTTGCGATTGGGCGTAGACATCGCGCCGGCTGGTTGGGCCGTACGCCGCACCGGGCCTAACTCTGGCTCAGCAACACCACTACTTTGCCCACTGTTTGTCCCCGTCATAGCTGCAACAGAGGCAGTTGGCGTATGAATCTCTTGCGCCATCCATGGCTGGGCCTGCGGAGAAGCAACAATTAGCGGCGGGATGGTGTGAACATTATCGCTATCAACGAGCGGTGTGCTGTCCGCATACACTTGCTGATTGCGGGCAATCTGCTGGTAGCGAGCCTCGGCAGAAAATATCCAAGCTTTGGGTTCGCGGTTAGACGCTTCTGCTGAGGCTTGATTACGCGCCTCTTCGGCCAGGGGTCGGGCCATTGGTGAAGCAGGTGTCGCGCGCTCAGGCGTTGAACGGGCAGCAGAAGCAGCCAGTCCCACCTCCGCTGTTCCTATCGAAATAGGCGACGCGGATTTCTGATAGGCAGCGCTTGTCCTGTTAGCTTGCGATCCATCCTCGTAGCTCGCCGGGGCAGATCTAGTATAGTCACCCGTTGATTTGTAAGCACTGTTTTCATAATTATCTTGTTCATGCCCATTCTGCGGGTAAGTAGCAGGTGCAGACGATGCATAGGCCGGCATGTGTGTCGAAAACCCGGTAGCCTTCGGTTCCCCGGCATAGACATCAATCGCGCCGAGCATCATTTCATCCATCAATATATCGGCACGGTAACGCAACAACTCCGGACTTTCACCCCAAGGCGTTGTACTTTCCGCACGCTCTTTTGCGACCTGTTCTTTTGCGCGCGACGCATCGAGCGCATGCTTATTTTCAGGCAGTGGTTGCGCTGTGGATAGTTCCAATTCTTCTGTGGAATCTAGCGCAGACTGTGCGAGCATTCATCCTCCAACGCAAGATAGATTATTATATTGCACACCGTGGCAAAACAACCGATTTGCAAAACAACCCATTCCAGATGGCTTTCCATATGGGAGGAAACTAAGATAAATTAACGGTGACAAATATAATAAGAACATAATACCACTACTCCTCCTCATTGCCAAGCCTAGACAAACCATAATAAGCGTATTAAGTAAAAGAATGCATCCTCTTTAACAGACCAAAACTCTACGCTTTTCGGGCGCTAACTGCATGAATAGCGGGCATACGGAAATAGAGGAGTGCCATACCAGACAGAGCTAGCGCGCGAAGACTATAATTTTCTAGCCTGCCTAAGCCGTCTAAATTTGACAGCGCGCGGCGGATGCACATATAATATCCGTTTGAGAAACGTTCTACGCGATAACCGTCGCTGTGATGCTAAACCGCATTAGGATCGATGGCTATAAATTCAGTATATTTCTAAGTGCCGTCGTTGTGTTACAGCATTTTTCGATGCTTATCTTAATAGTATCAATATTTTAGTGGCAGTATTTATAGCGCAACATTTTGCAGCGTCAATCTAGCACCACTCTATCTGTGGTAAGGAGCATATTATGGCAACAAAACGTACCTGGCAACCCAAAGTTCGCAAACGCTTGCGGACACATGGTTTTCGCTCGCGCATGGCCACACCGGGTGGTCGTAATGTGTTGCGCCGACGGCGTCAAGCGGGTCGCGTTCAGTTGGCAGTGAAGATGTCGCTGCGCAAGTCGATAGTAGATTAATCGAGCATCGATTCATCCACACGATATAACCGCGATAAAAGTAGATAAGATGGCAACCTGATTGCGTTCGCTTAGATCAGTGGCCAAACATATTGACCACAGCTTTGAATAAGTATGGTTAATAAAACAGTGCAACTGGCCTTGGCGTACATACAGCAGTGATAGGACGGAAGGCTTTTTCTGTCTATCTGCTCTATCCTGCTTGTAAAAAGCTACATAAGTTACAGGTTTTTGGTATATAAAGAGTATACTTGTGTGAAGCAACGCTATCGGGTTCGCAAAAATGAACATTTTCAGGAAATCCGACGCCGCGGTCAATCGTATAGCAATGAGTTCTTGGTGATGTGTGCGCTACCTAATCAGTTGCCGCATAGCCGTTTCGGTTTCTCGGTCAGCAATCGATTAGGGGGCGCCGTTGAGCGCAACTTGATCAAGCGGCGCTTGCGTGAAGCAATCCGTTTACGGATGGATGAAATTGTATCTGGGTGGGATATCGTGTTTATTGCTAAACATTCAATCCGAAATGCGAGTTACCAGCAGATGGACGCTGCTTGCGCCCGCCTCCTTCGGCGGGCGCATTTGTTGCGCGATGCTAGCCACTAAATAATTACCCTATGCAGTATATTGTAATTGCATTTATCCGCTTTTATCAGAAAATCATCTCACCCTTGTTGGGCAGCAATTGCCGTTATTACCCCACTTGCTCGCATTACATGGTTGAAGCGATTGAAAAATATGGCGTAGCGCGTGGTGGTTGGATGGGATTACAGCGGATCATGCGCTGCCATCCCTGGCATAAGGGCGGCTACGATCCAGTTCCTTGACCTTAAGTTTTTGGTGTAGCTTGGTTCTCTCAAAGGAGAAGAGTGTACGTGAAACGTAACCATTGGATCCTGTTAGTGGCATTAGTTGGGACCATGTTGGTCTTAAGTGGCTGTGGCGTGCCGACAAGCGGTGTTGATGTAACCACCACGCCACCCGATGGCCTCTGGCAGCAACTCGTTGTTTGGCCGCTTGCCAACGCATTGCTCTGGCTCCATACCACATTAGAAAATGCCGGCGTTCCCTATCATTGGGGATTCGCCATTATTGTGTTTACGATTATCATTAAAATTGTGACCTTCCCGTTGACCCTGACCCAAATGCGTGGTATGCAAGCGCAAAAGGATTTGCAACCTAAAATTCAGGAATTGCAAAAAAAATATGGTAAAGATCGCGAGAAGATGGCACAGGAACAGATGAAGCTCTATCAAGAAGCGGGCGTCAACCCACTGAGTGGTTGTCTGCCGTTGGTTGTGCAGATGCCAGTCCTGTTTGGCCTCTATGCGGCGCTTGTTACCTTGGGCAGCTCGCTCAACAATGCTAGGTTCTTTTGGATTCCCGATCTGGGCTTTCCTAAGTATACAGAAGGTATGAGTTGGCTGACTCGGGAGTTTAATGCGGGTAACTACGGCATGCTAGCGGGTTACTTAATTTTGCCCATCCTCTTGGTTATCTCGCAATTCGTTATGCAGAAGTGGATGACGCCACCGACGCCAACCAGCGATAATGCTCAGGCTAAGATGATGCAACAGATGAGCCTGATGATGACTGTGATGTTTGGCTTTTTTACCCTGCAAGTGCCCTCTGGCCTGACGCTTTATTGGGTAACCAGCAACCTGTTGCAAATGTTGCAGCAGTGGGTGATCACAAGTGACCGTTTTAACCTAGGCGGTAAAAACGCCGCGGCACGGACGGCCAGCATTACCTCTCGCGCCACACCAATCGCTGATACGGGCACAGCTGGCAATGGCAACGTTGACAGCAAGATAATTGATGGCACAAAAACAGTTACCGATAACAATGCCCCCAAACGGCTGACAACGGTGCAGACGAAACGCCGCAAAGAAAAAAGGAAATAAGGGATGGCCGCACAAAGCTACGAGTTTACAGGAAAAACAGTCGATGAGGCGATCGCCGATGGCTTGAAAACCTTAAGCTTGCGCCATGACCAAGTTGATATTGAAGTCGTAAACAAGGGTAGTCGTGGTATCTTTGGCATCGGCAGTGAACCGGCTCAGATTCGTCTGGTTGTCCGCGCCGCAACGCCAGAACCGCAGATAGTAGCGCCGGCAGAGGTTGCCGCGCCACTTTCAGCTAGCGCAACCACTCATGTTGATCCCCCATTTGAGCCCCAAACCGAGCTCACTCCGAAACCTGCGCTGGAAGTTGAGGCGGTAGGGGCAGATAATATCTCGCTGCCAGCGGCAGAGAGTGCAACTACACCAATTGAAGCGGATACAACAGAGACCGATAGTTTGTCCGATGCAGCGCTATCAACCATGGCGATAGACCTATTATCAACTACGCTCGGCCTGATGGGCTTCCAAGCCAATGTAGTGGCTGCGTGGAAAGATGCTGATGCGCAAAGTGGTGAGTATGACGAACGCTACTTATTGCTAGATGTACAAGGCGCAGACCTTGGTGCGTTGATCGGACGACGCGGTGAAACATTGGATAACATCCAATATCTACTCCGGCTGATGGTGAACCAACAATTGCGCCAGTGGAAGAATATTGTGGTGGATGTCGAACAGTATAAAGCGCGCCGAGTGACCCAATTGACTCAGCTCGCGCTGCGCATGGCTGATCAGGTGGCAACATCGGGGCGAGCAACTGCCCTGGAACCAATGCCAGCCAATGAACGCCGAATTGTACATCTAGCCTTGCGTGACCACTCAGCCGTCTACACCGAAAGCAATGGTGACGGTGAACGACGCAAGGTGACCATTATCGCTAAACAGTGATATTCACGATTCTGGATAGGGTCCATAAGTAGTTTTAGATTAGTTCTACAGAGAAAACAGATTAAGCTGTCGCCGTTGTGACGCCTCGCCCGCAGTGGCGGGGCGTTTCTATTGCGGTTATGATACACAACTTCAGGCTCTTGTCCATTTCGAAATTTGTGTATGCACCCATTACCTTTAAGTACTTCTTTGACCAAGGAAGCCGGCCATGCTACAATCCAACCCCATGACGACACAAGAAGCGCCCATCGACATTCTGCTGATTGGCCATGTAACCCGCGATGTAATTGATAATAATCCGCAAAGCGCCTACCGCCTGGGTGGTACGGTGAGCTTTGCTGCGATCACTGCGCTGTGCCTGGGCAGGCGGCCTACCATCATTACGCGTGCGGCGGCAGACACAAATTTGTCTGAGTTGCCAACTGCTGTTGAACTACACGTATTGCCAAGTACAGCGACAACTACATTTGCCAATGTATATACCGATCAGGGCCGCATTCAATATTGCTATACTCCGGCGCCGGCAATTACGGCCGACGATATTCCGGTTGCCCTACGCCAGCCACGCGCCGTCTTGCTTGGCCCACTGGTCAACGAGATTGGCAGCGATATTGCCCCGCTCTTTCTTGAATCCACCTTGGTGGCGGCCGTTCCACAGGGCTGGATGCGCCACTGGGACGCCACAGGCCGCGTCCACAGTAAACCTTGGGAAAATGCCGACGCCATTTTGCCGCATCTAGATGTATTGGTGCTGTCGTTAGAAGATATCGATTATGACCTAAGCCGGCTCGACCCATTTTTTGAACATCTCTCAATGGTGGTAGTGACTGAATATCGCGATGGCAGCACACTTTATCGACGCGATGCGAACGGCCGCATCAATGAGACCAAGATCCCGCCCCGCCCCGCCAATGAAGTTGATCCAACTGGCGCCGGTGATATTTTTGCCACCGCGTTTATGATCCGGCTGCAGGAGACCAATGACCCCGTGCAAGCGGCGCGCTTTGCCAATATCACGGCTTCATTTGGGGTGGAACATGAAGGCGTTGGCGGTATCCCCAGTCGCGAACAGGTATTGGCTTATATGGAAGAATTTCCATTCGAAGTGTGAATTTGAGGGCTCGTCTGTGAAAAGTGTGCAAACCACTGTTTTGCCGTTGGCAGAAGATTGGATTTGCACACTTTCGGCTGATGAGCGAATTAGAGTGATGGCAGAGATTTCGAGATTGTCGGACAAAGAGCCGCCCCACCGAGGCTAAAAAGGGTCGCATGACAGCCAGAATTTACTGCTTTGCTAACCAAAAAGGCGGCGTTGCCAAAACAACTACCGCGGTAAACCTCGGCGCGTACCTGGCTGCGGCAGGCCGACGGGTGCTGGTAGTGGATACAGATCCGCAGGGCAACGCGACAACCAGCCTCGGCGCTGATCCAAGAGCGCTGACGCTCAGTCTCTACAACGTTTTGATTGATGGGGTACCCATTCAACAAGCGCTCACCCTCACCGATCGAGTAGGGCTAGATCTGGTGCCATCGAATACAGATCTAGCCGGGGCAGAGATCGAATTGGCGCGCTTGATGGCCCGTGAACAGCTCCTGGCACGTGCGCTGCGACCTGTGCTGGAACAGTACGATTATATTTTAATTGATCAACCGCCCAGTCTTGGCTTATTAACCATTAATGGCTTGACCGCCACGACGCACGGTGTAGTCATTCCCGTGCAATGCGAATATCTGGCGCTGGAAGGTTTGAGCTTATTGGTGAAGACGATCCAACAGGTGCGCGAAATCCTGAATGAGCATTTGATTATTGCCGGCGTTGTCCTAACGATGTACGACAGCCGCACCAATCTGGGGCAACAAGTGGTGGAAGAAGTACAAAGTTACTTTCCCAACGAAGTCTTTCAAACCATCATTCCACGCAACATCCGGCTCAGCGAAGCACCGAGCTACGGACAGACAATTCTTAGTTATGCACCCAACAGCGCTGGTGCGCTGGCCTATCAGGCGCTTGCGCAAGAATTTATGGCGCGAGCCGAGCAACAACCGGCCGATTTCAAGGCCAAACAAGTATCATCCCCCAGCCCTTCTGTTTAAAGTGCCGCCTTATGGTTTGGCACGCGCATAAGTCTGGGCAAACGAGTTTGTCAGCTAATTGAGGTAGCATGGGTAAAAGTACGCCGCAAAAACGAGCGCTAGGGCGAGGCCTTGGCGCTTTGATCGTCAATACCGAAGTGCAGGCGCCAGAAATTGACTCTCCCCCTGCGCCAGTCGACAATAGTGGCGTCCGTTTGCTTGCCCTCGATACGATTCAACCAAATCCACAGCAGCCGCGCACCCAGTTTGATGAGCAAGCCCTCCAAGAACTAGCCGCCTCGATCCGCACGCATGGCATTATTCAACCCTTAATTGTGACTGGTAACCCTCAGCAACCGGGCTACTACTGGCTGGTAGCAGGCGAACGCCGCTGGCGGGCGGCCCACCTGGCGGAATTACCCGCCGTGCCGGCATTGGTGCGCGAGGCTTCCCGGCAAGCATTGATCGAACTGGCCCTGATCGAGAATGTGCAGCGCGCCGATTTGAATCCGCTAGAAGAGGCAGTGGCCTACCAAGCACTACTAACTGAATTTAGACTCACCCATGCCGAGATCGCCACAAGAGTTGGCAAGAGCCGCTCAGCGATCTCGAATACGCTGCGCTTGCTCGAATTGCCATTGACGATCCAAGAGGCACTAACATCCAACCGGATTTCCGCCGGCCATGCGCGTGCGCTGCTGGCGTTGACTGATCAAGCCACGATGCAGACGGCATTGGCAGAAATTACCGAACAGGAATTGAGTGTGCGTCAAACAGAAGCCTTGGTCAAACGGCTGCTCACACCGAAGCCAATGGCCACTATCCCAGAGACGCCATCCGAGACGGCTGCGCCAGCGCAACTTGCCTATTTGGAGAATCGCTTCCGCACGGCGCTGGGCACGCGCGTCCAACTCAACCGCAACCCAAACGGCAGTGGTCGCTTGGTCGTCCATTTTTATAACGACGAAGATTTGGATCAATTGTACAAGTTGATTGCGCAGGATAAGGAGTAAGGGCATACAAGCTTAATCCTGCCATGCTTTCAGGTGGCAGCTATAGTATAATGACAGAAGAAAGACACCTGAGACATAGACCCAGCAAGGTAATGAGAGGCAAAATCAGGCATGGCAACACTTGTTTTACAAAAGTCTCATCTGGTTGATCGATTAGCACAAATTGCTGCCAACCGCAATACTACGCCAGAAACTTTATTAGATACGGCCGTACAGGAGTTTTTGGATAAGGTGGAGCGTCAAGCGCCGCCCCAGCGTACGCAACTGCCGATCCCCCCAGAGTTTTTACGCGAAATTGCTACCTTTGAGCAGCTTAAACCGGGGTTACTCAAGCAGTATAAAGGGCGCGCGGTAGCGATCTACCAGGGTAAAGTTGTCGCCGTCGGTGATGATATATTAAGTGTCCATGATGCGGTGATCGACAAGTTCGGGCAAGTCCCTTGTTATATTGAATGGGTTGAGGAGGAAACACCGCGCCGAGTGCAGATGACATCGGTGTGGAGAAAAAGATGATTGCGTATAGCGCCAGTTATGATCCACCGGCCCCTGTCTTCCAAGTGACAGTGGCGAACCCACTCAATCGACGATTGCGACAAACGTTGCCTGCCTTGCTTGATACGGGATCAGACATTACGGCGGTCCCGGAGGAAACACTAGCACGATTCAAACTTTACCCGATCCGTCAACTACAGTTTGAAGATCTGCACGCAAACACCAGCATTGTCTTCACCTATAAAGTGCGATTTACAGTTACAGAAATTATCATTCCTCAGATTGAAGTGGTTCCCACCGGACTAAATTTTGTTGTGCTCGGCCGTGATATACTCAACCGCTTTGATCTTCATCTTTATGGTCCGCAATTAGCATTTGAGATCAGCATGTAATTTGGTAATCTTGTTGCGCTGATGACAACATAATGTGAGCAGGATAACTATGCGTGATCTTCTAAGCGGCGTCCGCATCCTGGCCGTTGAACAATTTGGCGCCGGCCCATTTGGCACGTTGCATCTGGCCGATTTAGGCGCCGAGGTGATCAAAATTGAAGACCCCGCCAGTGGTGGTGATATTGCACGGGCGATGCCGCCCTACATGGCAATCGATGACAGTCTTTATTTTCAAGCCTTTAACCGCAATAAACGTAGCCTTACCCTGAATCTGAAACACCCCGACGGCCAGGCCACTTTTCACGATCTGGTGCGCCATGCCGATGCGGTCTTTAATAACCTACGCGGTGATCAGCCGCGTAAACTTGGCTTGATGTATGAGCAACTCCAACTGATCAACTCGCGCATTGTCTGCTGTTCGCTGAGCGGCTTTGGGTTGACAGGTCCGCGCCACGCCGAACCGGCCTATGATTACCTGATGCAAGCTTATGCCGGTTGGATGAGCCTGACCGGCGATCCGGCAGGGCCGCCAGCCAAGAGCGGTCTGTCGATGGTCGATTATGCTGGCGGTGCACTGGCGATGAGTGGACTTTTGGCCGGTCTATTTAACGCTCAACGCACCGGCCAAGGTTGCGACATAGATGTCAGCCTGCTCGATACGGCAATTAGTATGCTCAATTACGTCGCGATCTGGACTCTGAATCGCGATTATCATCCGCAGCGCCTAGCGGATTCTGCACACCCAACGTTGACGCCGGCCCAGGCATTCCCGACCCAGGATGGCTATTTAGTCATTTTTTGTGCCAAAGAAAAGTTCTGGCAAGCCTTGACCGAAGTCTTAGAAGCGCCGGAGTTGCTAAACGATCCGCGCTATGCTTCGTTTAGCACGCGTCTCCAGTACAGAGAACCGTTGGTAGCCGATCTCAAAGCGCGTTTCCAAATGCGCACGACGCAAGCATGGCTAGATCGGTTGCGGGGTGTCGTGCCTTGTGCGCCAGTGAACAGTGTCGAAGAAGCGCTGCATGATGAACAAGTGTTGGCGCGCGACATGATTATGACGGTTGAACACCCAGAATTTGGGCCTTTGCGCCAAGTACGGACAGCGATTAAAGTGCCCGATAGTGTACCCCATAACGAGCCGGGGCCGGGGTTGGGTGCGCACACCGCTGAAATTTTGACGACACTATTAGGTTATTCCGACCAAACCATTGCTGCGTTACGCGACAAAGGAGTCATTTAACGTGAATACACCCGAAGCCGTGACAGCACAATACAGCACATCCGCCAATCTTGATGCGCGGATTCAACTGCATGAACGCTTTGGCCTTGAGCCACAGCCTTGGTCACAGTGGCTGCTCGCTCAATTCGATCTGCCGGCCCAGGCGCAGATTCTCGAAGTGGGGTGCGGCACGGGTAAACTCTGGCAAGCCACGCTGGATCGCCTGCCGTCTGGCTGGTCGATCACGTTGACTGACCAATCGGCTGGCATGTTGGCACAGACGCGCGCCAACTTGGGCGACCAAGACAAACGCTTTGCCTTCGAGCAGATGGATGTCCAGACCCTCACCTTTCCTGATGCCACCTTCGATGCCGTTGTCGCCAACCATATGCTCTACCATGTTCCCGATCTCGCCAAAGGGTTAATGGAGATCGAGCGCGTGCTCAAACCGGGCGGTAAACTTTTCGCTGCGACCAATGGCGCGGAACATCTGATTGAGATGCATGAACTTGTCCATCAATTCGACGCCAATTTTGCAATCAAACCGTGGCGGCTTGGCTTTTCGCTCGAGAATGGCGCTGAACTGCTAGCACCCTACTTTCACGAAGTGAAATTGCTACGTTTCCACAGCAGTCTACGCGTGACAGAAGCCGAGCCATTGGTGGCGTATGTTCGATCCATGCATATGATTGACCTGACCCAAGTGGGTGAGTTTCGTGAATTTGTACAAACAACTCTGCAAGAACGGGCGGGTGTGATTGCGATTCAACGCGCAGCCGGTCTATTTTGTGCCATGAAATAAGTAGAGATTAGAGATTAGAGATTAGAGATTGTTGCCCGTGTAATCTCCAATCTCCAAGTTATTTGATCATCATTCCTAAGGAGCGTTACACGCATGCCCAATAAAGCACGCGTTGCGGTTGTCGGCGCCGGCTGGTGGGCCACCTATACCCACATCCCTGGTCTACAAGCCCACACTGGCATCGGCGAGATTGTCTTGTGCGATGCGGATGCGGGCAAGCTCGATGCCGCAGCTGAAACTTATCAAATTGAGAAAACCTATACCAGTTTAGACGCAATGCTGGCCACGGAAGAACTCGATGGTGCGATTATCGCCACCAACCATGCCAGCCACTACAAACTGGCCAAGGCATGTTTGGAAAAAGGCTTACATGTGATGATCGAAAAGCCGATGACCTTGTATGCCCGCGATGCGCGTGAACTGATCGATCTGGCGCAGGCGCACGATCGCCAGATCGTGATGGGTTATCCTTATCATTTTACTGACTATGTAAATCGCGTGCGCAGCGTGATCCAATCCGGCGAGTTGGGTGCGATTCAGCTGGTGAACTGCTTTATGGCTTCGTATATTCTCAACCTGTTGCGCGGTGATGATGGCTCCACCCAACCAGTTGCCCACTATCCCGTACATGGCCCCGGCAACGTCTATAGCCAGCCCCATCTGTCTGGCGGCGGCCAGGGCCATTTGCAGATCACACATTCGGCAGGGTTGATGTTTTTTGTCAGTGGGTTGCGGGCGCACCGCGTCCATGCGTTGATGCACAAGCATGGCCTACCACTTGATCTCGTCGACGCGATGTTGGTCGAATTTGAAGGCGGCGCGCTGGGTACAGTTAGCGGCACAGGTAATCAGGGCAGCACCAGCGGCGGCAAGGTTGATCTGGGAATTTATTGCGAGCGGGGCTCGGTTGAGCTAAATGTAAGCGCGGGCAGCGTAAAAATTCATCGCCAAGAGCAAGCACCAGAGATAATTGATATAGCCGCCGAGGATCGCTATCCCCGTTTTGCCACCGCCCACAATCTAGTCGACGTAATCCTCGGCAAGGCGGCAAACGGTTCACCGGCCGAAATCGGCTGGCGCACGGTAGAGTTATTAGATGCAGCCTATCGATCCGCCGAGCAGGATGGGCAAGGCGTATTGATTCAAAATTTGTATGAAGATTAAGGATGTTTGGAGCAACAAGATGAAAATTACCGAAATTCGGGCGATGCGCCTCAACACCCCTGCGCATGAGCACCAGACCCAAGCCCGCCGCCCTTCTTGGTGGGAAGAGGCCGAGGTAGCCAACCCAATGTCGCGCTACCCCAAAGTCAAGGCGCATCGCAATTTGTGGCTGCCGCAATGGGAAGGCGTCTGGTGTAAAGTAACAGCGGAGGATGGGACTTGGGGTATCGGCTCGACTAGCCATGGCCGGCCGGTTGCCGCCGTAATCGATGACCATCTCGCTCCCCAACTAGTGGGCGAAGATTGTTTGGCCACAGAAAAGCTCTCCGATATGATGTTTCGCTTGACCAAGCCCTACGGCTCCACCGGCCTGGCGTCCTATGCGATCAGCGCCGTGGACTTAGCATTGTGGGATCTGCGCGGCAAATTACTTGGTCAGCCCGTCTATAAACTTCTGGGCGGCGCGCAGAAGGAACGTATCTTCTGTTACGCCACCGGCAACGACGTGGATTGGTATCAAGAACTGGGGTTTCGCGCCTTCAAACTGGCCTGTCCCTATGGCCCCGCCGATGGTCTGGACGGAATCGACAAGAATGAAGCGTTTGTAGCTGGGGTGCGCGAGCAAATTGGCGATCAATGCGAATTAATGCTCGACTGTTGGATGGCCTTTGATGTAGAATATACAGTGCGGCTGGCCGAACGCTTGCGCCCCTATCGGCTCAAATGGATGGAAGAATGTTTAATTCCCGAAGATTTCGATGCCCATATCGCGCTGCGTCAGCGCTTGCCCTGGCAAACTTTAGCAACCGGTGAACATTGGTACACCCATGTGCCTTTCCAGTGGGCGGCAAGCCATGGGGTAGCCGATATTCTGCAACCCGACATCAATTGGTGTGGCGGCGTAACTACCTGCCAGAAGATCGCCGCCGTTGCCGATGCGGCGGGGATCAGTGTGATCATGCACGGTGGCGGCAACAGTGTGTTTGGCCAGCATTTCAGTATCGCTACACCCGCGGCGCCGTGGCTAGAATGTTTTGTCGGCACGCCACCGGGTGTGCCACTGGCAGAGGGGTGGCGTTTGCCTGGTCAAGCAATTCCGCAAGACGGCTGGCTGACACCGAATGATGCCCCCGGCTTTGGGTTAGATATTCCAGCCGCGTGGCTCACGCCTTTCTTTTAATTAAGTTTTTAGTCGAGCAGATGACGATGAATCGCTTGCCCATCTGGCTATCCTGTCTTTGGATTGCATGTTTACTCCTTGCATGTCAGCCCACGCCGCCCCCAATCGGGCTGGCGCCGACATTGGCAGAAATCGTGCCCACAACAATTACGGAGTCGATGCTTGTCAACTCGGCCGACTGCGCCGCTAGCTTTACAACCCACAATCTGGACTTTGCCACGGGCACGCGCCTGCGTGAGATTAATACCTACGAAAGTAACGGCGCCGGCGTCGCTGTCAATGATCTGGACAGCGATGGAGATCTCGATATAGTTTTCGCTAGTGTTGATCGCGAAAGTACAATTTTGTGGAATCAGGGCAACCTGACCTTTACATCTGAAGTGCTGGATGATCTATATACTCGCGCGGTCAACATTGTCGATGTAGATGGCGACGGCGCGCTGGACATCGCCTTTACCCATCGCGGTCTGGAAAGTGTCTCCTATTGGCACAATCAGGGCGATACAGCGGAGGGTGCACGTTTTGTACGCCAGCCATTGCCGGGCGTCACCACCTATGCCTACACGATGGCCTGGGCAGATTTGAATCAGGATGGTGCGCTCGATCTAGTCACTGGTTCCTATAACACCGATCTCAAGCAACAGGGCATTGAAGCGCCGGAAGCGGATGAGCAGGCCGGCATTATCTATTATGAGCAGCGGGCAGACGATTTCCTGGCCTACCGGCTTGACGCTCGGGCCGAGGCGCTTGCGATTGGCCTACTGGATCTGAATGGAGACCGGCGGCTGGATCTGTGGGTAGCCAACGATTTCAGCTTGCAAGACCGCATTTGGTATTACGATCAACAAAACGCCCTGCCCTGGGAACCGGCCCAGCCTTTTGCACAAATATCGCACAGCACCATGAGCATCGACTGGGGTGACATTGCCAACGATGGCAACCTGGCGCTCTTCACCACCGATATGAATCCCTACGATATTGCGCCAGCCACTCTCGCGGCCTGGTTGCCGATGATGACAGCGATGGAAAAGCTCAACACGCACGAAGCAGGCGATCCGCAACGCATGGCCAATGTTTTGCAGGTGCGCACAGACAATGGCAAATGGCGCAATCAGGCGGCGCGGCGCAGTGTTGAAGCCACCGGTTGGAGTTGGGCCGGCAAATTTGGCGATCTAGATCAAGACGGTTTTCTCGATCTCTATGTCGTCAATGGGATGATTGCGCTCAACTTGTTCGGCCATTTGCCCAACGGCGAATTGGCGGAAGAGAATCAGGCTTTTCATAACCAAGGCGATGGCACCTTCGCACCGGCGCCAACCTGGAATCTGGGTTCAAAGGCCAGCGGGCGCGGCATGATGATGGCAGATCTGGACAATGATGGCGATTTGGATATTGTCGTCAATAATATGCGCACCCAAGCCCAGCTTTTCGAGAATCGCCTGTGCGGTGGCTCCAGTTTGCAAGTTGATTTACAGTGGGAGAACGAGCCGAACAGCCACGCCATCGGGGCACAATTGACGCTGCATA
>JBBRVA010000015.1:0-24154 GCA_038247295.1 Caldilineales bacterium
AACGTAGCCTCCCGTTACAAAACAGACATGGGGGCGGAACTTGTTTAAGAGCGCCAAGCTTTGCCGCACACCACTAATTATCTTGCCCATGCTGCGCAGCATGGTTGCCACGTCCATGCCCCGCAGTTTGCCCGTATCAATACCATGGAACGTAATATCCGCCCGTTCGACCAATGCCTGCTCCATGCCGTTGATACTACCTGCCCACAACAGGTCTAAAGGTCCAGTAGTGACGGCAGACTGATCACGGCGGTGAGACTCTGCGCCGGCGTGTGGCGCTCGTTCGGCCACTGCTTGGGGCAGTTGTGCGGCGACGGCTAGTGCTGGATAAACGTGGCCGCCGGTTCCGCCACCCGAAATCAAAACGCGCATAAGCAGACTTTCCTAATTCCGAAGGCCGCTGACCAGTTTCCCCGCTGTAGCGACCGATGCTAAGCAAAATGCCCACCGCGCCCAGCGCGGTGACCAGCGAACTGCCGCCATAGCTAATAAAGGGCAAAGTAACACCGGTTGGCGGCGATGCCGCGACGATCACGGCCATGTTCAGCAGGGCTTGCAAAATGAGCGACGAGGTGATGCCTGTTGCTAGCAGCATGCCAAAGTTGTCGGGTGCTTTCAGAGCTGTGCGCAACCCCCGGTAAGCCAGCAGGGCAAAGAGCAAAATGACCAATAACGCACCTAACAACCCCATCTCTTCACCGATGATGGCATAGATGTTATCGCTCCAACTGAGTGGCAGATAGCCGGGCAGTTTGGCCTGACCGCTACCAAGCCCCATACCCCAAGGGCCGCCCTGCGCCAGTGCTTCGATCGCGCGCTGCACCTGATATTCATCGCTCTGCATAGGGTTCCAGATCGAATCTAGATAGCGTTCTAGCCGGCCACTCGCATAGCTACTGTTAATGATAACCAGCCAGAAGGTTGCAGCCGTGCCTAGACCCACAACGATCAACTGTTTCAGTTCGGCGCCGGCAATAAAGAACATGATCGAAGCCGTGGCAACAATCAAGATGGCGGCACTAATTTCTGGTTGTGCCACAATCAAAACAGCAATCGCCCCCAACAACACGCTAAAAGGCAAGAGTCCGGCGCGCACTTCACGAATCCGTTTGCCTTTGCTGGCCAGCCAGGTACTGATATAAATGATCACAATGATTTTGGCTGGTTCGCTGGGCTGGACGCTGCCGCCAAAAAAAGTACGTTTGGAGCCAAAGAGTTCATCACCCAAAACAATCACGCCCATCAGCGCCAGCAACGCAAAGCCCATCATGAAGATGCTCCAGCGTTGCCAAAAAGTATAGGGGATACGGGCGGCAATGAACAAAGCGACCAAACCAATGCCCGTCCAAAGCGCCTGGCGTTCAACAAAATAATAAGCGTCGTTATAGCCATCTAACCCACGCGCAAAGCTAGCGCTGAAGACCATCACCAGGCCTAGCGCCAAAAGCATGGCAATGACCGAGAGTAATCCCCAATCATAGCCCATTGTTTTGGATAGCGTGCGCGTTTTCGATACGGTTGTCATGTTATTTATAAAGAGAGTATTGGTCATTTGTAACTAGTACACTTGGGCGGAAATAACCATACTATTCTCCGGTGAATCAGTAGGACAGTGAGACAGTACAAACACTGTTCTACTGTCCTACTGATTCACTGTCTTACTTACGCCCAAGTGTACTAGTAATCAGTTATTATTAAATAGTCAATTCTGCTTGGCTGATTACTGGTCACTGTTCACGCGTAATTTCGATTCTACCCACTTGTCAATCAAACGCTGAAAGTGTTCGCCGCGTGCCTCGAAGTCGCGATAGGCATCGTAGCTAGTGCCGCCGGGTGACAGGAGTACAACCGTCTGCGGTTGCGCAGTCAGAACAGCCACATCGGCCGACTGCGCAGTGGCGGGGGCAAGATTAGCAAAAGCCACCCGCGCCGCCAGTTCGACTGCTTCGTCCAGACGTTGCACCACTGCGCAGTTGGGCGCCGGGCGCTTGGTATAACGGGCGTGTTCTTGCACCAAGTTGATAATCATCGCACCGGCGTGACCAAAGCCAATCAAGAAATTGACGCGGGCCAGCGCCTCGTCGGCAAATGTCTCCCAGGGCAAGTTTTTATCCTTGCCGCCGACGAGCAAAATCAATGTTTGCTCGCTGGGTGTAAAACTGCGCAACGCGGCGACCGTGCGTTCGGGCGCGGTCGCGATGCTGTCGTTGATCCAGGTGACGCTTTCACTTTGGGCCACAACTTGCAGCCGATGTGGCACACCAGTAAAGGTGCGGGCGACTTCGCCCATGGCGACGCAAGTGGCGCCGGCCGAGCCACTAATCGCTGCGGCCGCCAACATATTGCTAATATTATGATCACCACGCAGCTGAATTTCAGCGCGGGTACAAAAAGCCTGCCCGTTGTAGACCAACCGGTTACCACCTTCGAGCCATGCTCCCTGCGACATTGGTTCTTGCTGACTAAAGCCAACTAGGGTGGCTTGGGCTTCAAAAAGCGTGGCTTGTACAGTTCTCACCACCGAATCTAACGTCCAGGTGGTGAGAACATTGCCATTTTTGGACGGGCGTTCTTTGGCGCGCAGCAGGCTTTCGGTAATTGTATCTTCGGCATTGAGCACAACATGGGCGCCCGGCGGCAAGTAGCGCAGCAAATTTAGCTTGGCCGCCGCATAAGCCGCCATCCCGGGATGGCGATCAAGGTGATTGGGTGTAATGTTTAAGATGGCGGCCACATCTGGCCCTACACCTTCGAATGAACCCCAAGCGATGGTCGGATCAAAGAGTTCTAATTGAAAACTGCTCAATTCCAAGACAATACATTCGCCTGGCTGAATCGTATCCATGCGGTCAAGCAGCGGAGTGCCAATATTACCGCCCACATGCACAGTCTTGCCACTCGCCGCCAACATCAAGCCGACCAGGGTCGTGGTTGTCGTCTTGCCGCTACTGCCAGTAATCGCAATGAGCGGACCTAAACCGCGTTGGCGCGCCAGTTGCAGGGTCAATAAGCTATCATTGCTCAGCGGAATCTTGCGGGCAATTGCTGCTTGCACAATCTCGATTTGGGGCGGCACACCGCCACTCAAGCAGAGCAGATCACAATTATCCAGCAATGTCAATGGGTGCTCACCCAGCACAAGCTCGACCGACAAAGCATTGGCCGCGGTCACTTCGTCGGCTAGTTTCTCGGCACTGGCCATATCGCTGATCACGACCTGCGCGCCCGCTTGCACAAAGAAACGCGCCAAGGCCAGCCCTTGGCGCGCCAGACCCAAGATCACAATTTTTTGGTTGGCAAAGTCAAAACTCCTGTTCACGATTTACGCTCCAACTCATTGCTACAACACAGGGCTATCCCTGTATTCGCGCATTGACGCTAGACAAGCGCCAGCGCGACACCCAACATGCCGCAGAGGACGCCAATCAACCAGAAGCGTTCTTTTACCTGCATCTCGCTCCAGCCCAGCAACTCAAAATGGTAATGGATCGGCGCCATTTTAAAGACCCGCCGGCCTTCCCCGTAACGGTGTCGTGTCCATTTGAAGTAGTAACGTTGAATGATGACACTGCCCGCTTCGGCGACAAAGACAAAGCCGACAACTGGCAAAAGCAGCCATTGCCCGGTCATGATCGCGACCAGCCCCAGGGTGGCGCCCAGGGCCAGGCTGCCTGTGTCGCCCATAAACATTTGGGCTGGATGGGCGTTGTACCACAAAAAGGCCAATAATGCGCCGACGACGGTAAAACAAAACCACATCAGATAGACTTGATCTTGCAAATAGGCAATGATGCCATAGCTGGCAAACGTAATACTGCTGATGCTGCCGGCCAGGCTATCCAGACCATCGGTAAAATTGACGGCGTTGCTGGTGCCCACAATAATAAAAATCGTCACCGGGATGATCCACGGTCCAATTTGGAAGAAATCTTTGAAGCCAGGCACGCCCACATAATCCCAATGTGGTGGCCCAAAATAGAGTACGAGGGCAATGATGGTGGCAATCAGCAGTTGGAAACCGCTCTTCATGCCTTCGCTCATGCCTTCGCCCTTAGCGCGGATGCCTTTAATGCCTTGCCAGTCGTCGACGGCGCCCAACAGTGCGTGCGACGCTAAACAGAAGACTAAGATGAGCGTGCTTTGGCCGATCAGCGTCATACCCAGCAGATTAGCCACATTAAGCACCCCGGTAATTAATAAGACCGGAATCACGATTAAGACACCGCCCATCGTGGGCGTGCCAGTTTTTAGTTGATGCGAGCCAGGCTCCTCGACGCGAATCTGTTTGCCAATCCCCCAGCGCTTCAGCAATGAAATTAGTGGATTGCCCCAAATAACAGCGATTAAAAAACTAATAGTACCTAAGGTAAGCGCGGAGGCCATGGATAACTCCACCCCTAAGGGAAGTGAATTTTGCCAGCTAATCGTACTAAGTGCATATATAATCAGGATCCCCAACGCAGAAGAGAGTAATAGATGGAGCCTGAATTTTTGGCTGACTGAATCTTTTGAATAAATTCGCATACTACCTTTTACCTACATTCTAAAGTTTGGATAAAAACATAAGAAGCCGACGACGGTAATTCGTACGCTAGAGTTATCCGTCGTCTGGCTACTATTTACTTAATATGGGCTACTTCGCCATTGGTAATAATTTTAGTTACCACCACGTCCATACCGATGGCGCGACTGCCTTTCACCAATACTAGATCGTTCATGCGCAAACTTTCGGCCAGAAAGTCAACGGCCTGCTGATCATCGCCCATCATGTAGACATTTTGAGGGGCAAAGCCGATGCGCAAAGCTTCTTCACCAATCGAGCGGCCCAATTCGCCCACCGTCACCAGCAAATCTACAACATCGGCAGCGCGGCGCCCCACCAAGCGGTGACCTTCGTCGGTATAGGAGCCCAATTCCAACATATCGCCGAGAACGGCCACACGCCGGCCATGCGGCTTGGGTTCCAAATCAGCCATCAGATTGAGCGCGGCCACGGTGCTGGCCGGGCTGGCATTATAGGTGTCATCGATAATGGTGCTGTTGTTGATGCCGGCCACGACGACCAGGCGTAATTGATTTGCCATATTTTGTAACCCCGCAATGATCTCTTCCCAACCTAACCCTTCGACCAAACCAACGGCGGCAGCGCCCAAAGCAGTATGCACACTATGCCGACCCAATAGGCCCACGCGCGCATGCAACGACTCGACCTTGTCGGTAGCGGAACGGCGATAGTGAAAGCGGAACCGAATGCCGTCCATGCCCGCACTCTCGATTGAATCTGCCCATAAATCAGCTTCGGGGGTTAACCCATAGCGAAAAATACGCGCACGAGTTAGCGCAGCCATCGTGCGTACGCGTTCATCGTCCCAATTCAAAATCGCCACGCCACCATCACTGGCGCTGGGCAAGGCTTGCACTAGTTCGGCTTTGGCCTGCGTAATATTCTCCATTGTGCCCAGTTTGCTCAGATGGCTGGGGCCGACATTGGTTATAATCCCCACCTGGGGGCGGGCAAGCGCACACAATGTGCGAATCTCACCGATCGCCTCCATACCCATTTCTAGGACAGCCCGCTCATGTTGCGGACCTAACCCGAGCAGCGCAAAAGGCAACCCTTGTTCACTGTTCAAATTACCTGGACTGTGCAGCGTACAAAATCCTTGATTCAATACGGCCGCGGCGAGCTCTTTTGTGCTTGTCTTGCCCACACTGCCAGTGACAGCCACCACCCGCAAACGGGGATGGCAACGGTGGATCCGCTGAAATGCGCCCACTTTTTGCAGGGCAACGGTAGTCTCATCCACAATGTAGGCCAGCGGCGTTGCCGGTGTTAGATCGGCTGGCACGCTGGCATTGGGTTCCCAGCGACCTGTTGTACAGTCGATGATGAACGCGCCCGCTTGATTGGCGGCGGCCCGGCCCCGTTCTTCGCAGATTATGGCCCGTGCGCCGCGTGTCAGCGCGTCACCAATATATTGGTGACCATCGGCGTGTCGGCCCACAAACGCTACAAATAGATCTCCAGTTCCTCCATCACGATTATCCAATACGGCTTTGACAATGGGCAACGCAGCCAATGCTAACGGTGGCGTCTGGCCGGTCAAGGCCTGCCAAAGCGTATGTTGGGTAATCTGAGTTGCGACGACTGGGCGCATTATTGACTCCTCGCCATGCGAACATCATCTGGCGGAATGTTTAAATGGTCCAGCAAGCGGCGTGCGACTTGGGCAAAAAGTGGGGCGGCATTGAAGTTTGCCCACTGGGTAATATTTGGATTGGGTCGGTCGAGCTTAACCAACATCACAAATTGTGGGTCATCAGCGGGCGCAAAACCAATGAAGCTGGCAATGACCTCATTTTCCAGATAGCCGCCGGCAGTGGGGATCTGCGCCGTACCACTTTTACCGGCCACCCGATAACCAGATACATTGGCCGCCGAATTGCCAATATTAACAACCTGGACCATCATCTCGGTTAAGGTCTTGGCCGTCTCTGGCTTTAACACCGGATGGATCATCGTCGGCTGCGTCACTAATACCTGACCATCGTGGACGCGCGCTTGCACAATATAAGGGCGCATCAGCTTGCCCCCATTGGCAATGGCCGCCACCGCATTGACCATTTGAATTGGGGTGGCCGCCAAACCTTGACCAAAGCTATTGGTGCCTAGATCCGAAACGCTCCATAGCTCGTTGCCCGGCGTTTTGAGCAAACCTGGCACTTCGTCGGCTAAATCAACTTCGGTTACATCGCCAAAACCAAAGCGCCGTACATAACGATAAAACTGTTCGCTGCCCACGTTGAGGGCAACCTGGGCGGTCACCACATTCAGAGATTGCGCCAGTGCATAGGTAACGCTGACGCGCCCAGCGGCCACGCGATTGCTATTAAAGATAATGCGCTCACCCACAACAATCGATCCGCTGTCGGTAAACATGGTGGTCGGCGTAATCACACCTGTGTCGAGCGCGGCGGCCATAGTGATGACTTTGAAAATGGACCCTGGTTCATAGAGCGCGCTAACAGCCGGGTCGGAAAAGCGCTCAAAGCTGACATCGCCTTCGCCATACCGGTTTGGATCATAGTCTGGGAAGTTGGCCATGCCCAAGATCGCACCAGAGTGCGGCTCCATCACAATAATAGTGCCGCTTTGCGCTTCGTATTTTTCAATGCCGTTGCGCAGCTCTTCTTCCAAAATCCACTGGACTGTGCGATCGATGGTGAGAATTAAATCTTTATCGGCCACCGAGGGAATAAAGCGCCGTACATCGGGCGAAAGTACATCCAGCGTCTCGGTATTCTTTTCTAGCAAACCAACGCTACTTCCGGCATTGAGAAACGAATCATAATACTCTTCTACCCCATATGCGCCCTTGCCTGCCACCGGCACAAAGCCGATGATATGGCTAGCAAGGGTTGTTTGTGGATAGTAGCGCGCAGGAATGGGTTGGAGATAGATGTGCTCCCACATTGTGAACGCATTTTTGTCCTTCTCCTTGGCTTTAAAATCCATCAACGTTTGGCCTTGCTCTAGCGAGATGGCTTTGGCCAGTTCGGCAAAAGGTCGATCAGCGGCCTCGGTCAAGATGTCATAGGTCTGCGCAACTGGCAAACCGATCAAGTTTTCGAGCACCTTGGCCACTTCCATCCGTGCTTGATCGGTCTTAATGTGCAGCGGCGTAGCCGTCAGTTGGTAATAGTAGCGATCAGCGGCCAACAACTCGCCATCGCGATCCACAATCACCCCGCGGGCCAACGATCCTTGCCCATGGGCCGGCGCGCTGATCGATGCCCCCCACTGGATAATGTGATAATCAAACAAACGCGCGACAACCAACGCAGTCAGTAACCCAAAACACAGGACGATGAACCAGACCCGCCACTGCTGGCGATCTAGTTCATCATTGGTTTCGCTTGCTTGTTCATGTAGCGGGGCCGGACCAGGATCCGCTGTTGATTGATTCAAAGGTGATGATTGCATAGGTGTTACAACTTCGGAACGAGTTTTTGCCATTGCGTTCTCCACCACTCGCCAAATACGGTTGTGGTGGCTTGTAAATTCGTTGTGGATGCAGAGTCTGTGGCTGCCGCTAAGATAACGGGTTCGGCTGTGATGGCTTGGGCAACCACTTGGGTTGGTGCTGGAAGAGCCAATTGCAACGGCTGCGGGACTGATACATAATGGCGCGTAAGGGGAATTGCGTACCCCATCGCCACTGCACGTTGGCGTACGCTTTCCAACGTAGATTTCTGCGCAATATCCCAGACCAGCGCGGTATTCTGTTGCTCGATGGCCTGATACCTGGCCTGGAGAATTTCAATCTGGCTGCTTGTCTGCCAGATTTGCATGGCAAGCGTGATATGCATCACCATTCCAACACAAATGGCGACGATGGTCAACAAAAACAAGACAAAGGCGCGCGGTGTAGTGGGCAGGCTAACTGTCGGGCCGAGGGCGCGTAGCACCCAAGTTTTTTTGCTGGTCAATGTCTGTTGCAGCGATTCGGCCAAGTCGGATGGAATCGAGGATGGAATAGCGCTAGGTTGTAACATGGTCGGTTCCAATCATAAATGATAAATGGTTGGACGTAAACGATAAACAATAAAACGATAGACAATATGCTGTAGACTGTAAATTTAGATCATCGCTGATGCCGGCTGGTACGTCATCAATCGTCCAGTGGGATAGGTCGTTCTGCTATGCGTAGCTTGGCCGAACGGCTGCGCGGATTAAGCGCTACTTCTTGCTCGGTTGCTGTTAACGGTTTGGGTGTTATGATGGTCAGCGTTGGTGTACGTTGATGACCGCCATATAGATTAGCCTTATCCGGTACATAGGCACTCGCTTCACGTTGCATCCATTGTTTGACAATCCGGTCTTCCAAACTGTGAAAGCTGATGACGGCGAGGCGGCCACCGGGCTTTAATAAATTTAGGGCTTGAGGTAAAACTTGTTCTAAATGGGTTAATTCTTGATTGACGGCAATGCGTAAAGCCTGAAATGTGCGCGTAGCCGGATGAATTCGACTGCCACGCCGCCCGCCGACAGCAGTTTCGACGGCTTGCGCCAACTTAGTTGTGGTAACGAATGGACGATGAGCCACCAAATAGCGCGCGATGCGCCGGCTCTTTATCTCCTCGCCATACTGATAGATCAGATCAGCCAGTTCCTCTTCGAGCCATGTATTAACAATTTCAGCCGCACTCAAACCCTGAGTAGGATCGAAGCGCATATCCAATGGGCCATCCTGCGAAAATGAAAAGCCCCGATCTGGGGTTTGAAGCTGAAAGCTACTAACGCCTAAGTCCAGCAAAATTCCATCCACAGCCGCAAAGTGCTGCTGTTGTGCAATCTTTTCCAAGTCGACAAAATTACCATGCACAGCAACCAATCGGCCGCTCGCAATTTCAGGACCAAACTTCGTCGTGATGCGCCGAATTGCAGCTGGGTCACCATCAATGCCGAGTACTCGGCCATCGGGCGCTGATTCAACGAGCATGGGTCCGGTATGCCCACCACCACCCAGTGTGCCGTCGATCAGCCATGCACCGGGGCGAATGGCGAGCCCAGCCATGACTTCATTGAGCAATACGGGCAAATGGGCCGCGTCGTGGGGATCGGCGGCGATAGAAGCGGGTTGATCCATAATTTGTATTGCTCTTCGAGCCGCCCACAATGCGGATCAGCCCTTATACTATGGTGTGGGTGTGTTAGACGTTCAAGGCAGCAAATAAGTCACCTGACATTGCCCCTCCATCCAATTGCTGCAAGACTTTTTCGTTCCATAAAGCCGGTTGCCACAACTCGATAAAGCGATCCACACCGGCAATAACAATGTCATTTTCTATTTGCGCATAGCCACGTAACCGTTGGCTAACCAAGATACGCCCCTGTTTGTCCACACTTAAATCTTCTGCGGCGCTAAAGAGAGCACGGCGTAGTAGGGCCGAGCGAGGATCTGTTAGTGGCAATGCGCTTACCTTAGCTGCTACTTCATCCCACACACTGCGCGGCATCACTAGCAGACAAGGATCACCCGGATTTCGTGTAACCACCAAGCCGGCGGCTAACTGTTCCCGAAACTTCGCCGGGATCGTGAGGCGACCTTTCTCGTCTAAACTGTGCGTGTACTCGCCTAAAAACATGGCACTGTTGCCTATTTGCGCTGGTTGGGGTTGGGAAATCTATATTATCCCAAATTTGAACATTCGTTCTACGGCGTCCCATCTCAATCATGTGTGCAAGCAAAAATTGTTCACTTTATCCCACTTTGCCCCACTTCTTCCCACATTATAACTGAAGCAAATAGATTTGTCTATCCACAAAAGTAACGAATTTGGGATTGTTTTGGGATAAATACGAGATTCGGCTTACGATGTAAAAAGAAGTTTTCATGTAAAATAGATAAGCGTGAGTTTCTTCGTAAGGTCGATGTGATTTGTGGGTAGGATTTGAGATTTTTGGTGGTCGGAAATGCTTTTGTTCTGTTAGTGATTTCTAACCAATATTATGGCTATGCGTGTCGACAAATCAAACAACTTAAATTTGAGAAAGAATGAAATTGGGGATTGACAACTCCAGCTACTTGTGATATAGTTTATCAGTTGCGCAAGCCCTATTTAGCGTGGAATGAACTTTAGAAAAAGGAACGAATCCGGAGTTGCTGGTAATACCCAGTTTCAGCCATGACCCGTCAGCTATAATCGTCAACTGTAAAAAGTACGGGCGGTAAGCAGTGAAGATAAATGGAGCTTCGGACAAAAACCTGGTTCTTGTGGTTCTGATTTTTAGATTGATATTATTTGTGAAAGACACGCCAATGTAAGCAGTAGGTAGATCAACTACGCAGTTGATCCGCCTACTGGTTACTTGGGTGTCTTATTCTCGTTTTTCGGGTAAGCGTGGGTTAATGATGGACGAACGACGAATAACGGCTATAGTTATGTACACAGGCGTGATTATATACATAAGGTCAATGTGCATAGGTTACCTGTAGCTTTCGAAGTCCAAAGTCTATTGTTGCTCAGTGTAGGAGACGTCTTTTCTGATTTTTTTGGGTTAGGAGCGGATATTACATGAGACTATCCTCAAACGGTGCCAGTTCGTCGTTTGGCCGGTTGCGGACGGGGCGCAAAAGTTACGCCCGCACACCGACAGTCCTCGAGTTGCCGAAGTTAACTGAAGTTCAATTGCGCAGTTTTGAATGGTTCAAAACCGAGGGTCTGCGCGAGCTTTTTGCCGAGATTTCGCCAATTACCAGTTTTAACAAAAACCTGGAATTGCACTTCGGCGATTTCTATTTTGGTGAGCCAAAATATCCAGAAGATGAATGCCGTGAACGGGACATTACCTTCTCTGCTCCTTTGTGGGTCAAGGTGAAGCTGGTCAATCGTGACACGGGCGAGATCAGCGAACAAGAAGTCTTTATGGGCGACTTTCCGTTGATGACCGAATCCGCTACTTTTATTATTAACGGTAGCGAACGCGTGGTAGTGAGCCAGTTGATCCGCTCACCCGGCGTCTATTTTACGGTGGAAGAAGACCGCACGACCGGTCGTGAATTGGCCGGCGCAAAGGTGATCCCAAGTCGTGGCGCCTGGTTGGAGTTTGAAACCAGCAAGCGTGATATTATCAGCGTTAAGGTGGATCGCAAGCGTAAGCTGCCAGTTTCGATTCTGTTGCGTGCGGTTGGTTTTGGCACAGACGAAGAAATTCGTGCGCTCTTTGCCGACGTAGACACCAACCTGGATCATCCTTTTATCGAATCGACCCTGGAGCGCGACCCGACCAGCAACCCGACCGATAACAGTGAAAAAGGTGTCGATGACGCCTTGCTAGAGTTCTACAAGAAGCTGCGCCCTGGTGATCCGCCAACGTTGGATAATGCGCGCAACTTTGTGCAGAACCTTTTCTTCGCCGCCCGCCGCTATGATTTAGGGCGTGTGGGGCGCTACAAATTGAATCGTCGCCTGGGTCTGGACACGAGCCTGGCGACGCGAATTTTGACGATGGATGATTTGGTCGCGGTGATCAAGCGCATCATCAACATTAATAATGGTCAAGGCCGCCCCGATGATATCGATCACCTGGGCAATCGCCGGATCAAGACCGTGGGTGAACTGATTCAGAATCAGTTACGGATCGGTCTGTTACGCATGGAACGCGTGGTGCGCGAACGCATGTCGATTCGCGACCCCGAGCAGGTGACACCGTTGAGCTTGCTCAATATTCGTCCGGTCGTCGCCGCGACGCGCGAGTTCTTTGGCGGCAGCCAGTTGAGCCAGTTCATGGATCAAACCAATCCCCTGGCCGAGTTAACGCACAAGCGTCGTTTAAGCGCCTTAGGACCCGGTGGTCTACGCCGCGAGCGCGCTGGCTTTGATGTGCGCGACGTCCACTTTAGCCACTATGGCCGTATTTGCCCGATCGAGACGCCGGAAGGCCCCAACATCGGTCTCATCGGCTCGATGGCGACATATGGCCGCGTGAATGACTTTGGCTTTATCGAGACGCCTTATCGCAAAATTTATAGTGAAGTGCCGGCTACAGCCGCGGATCTGCGCGGTCGTACCCTAGGCGCTGATATTACTGACCCCGCCAGTGGTGAAGTAATTGCCACACGCGGTATGGTGGTAGAAAATGGTCTGGGCGAACGCATCAGCCAGATTTCGGGCTTGGAGCGGGTCAAGGTGAAACCTTTCGCCAGCCACGAAGTGGTCTATCTAACCGCCGATGAGGACGAGCAGGCTTCCATTGCGCAAGCATCATCGCAGTTGAACGCGCTGGGTGAGTTCCAAAATTTACGCCCGTCGGCTCGTCACGCTGAAAAGTTTCTTTTCGAGCAGATCGAGCGCCTGCGCTACATGGATGTGTCGCCCAAGCAGATTGTAAGTGTGTCGGCGGCGTTGATTCCCTTCTTGGAGCATGACGACGCCAACCGCGCGCTGATGGGTTCCAACATGCAGCGCCAGGCTGTGCCATTGGTGCGGCCCGATGCGCCAATTGTTGGCACCGGCATGGAGTTCCAAGCCGCCATCGATTCTGGCCAGGTGATTGTTGCCAAGAATCGGGGCGAAGTTGTAAGTGTCATTGGTGACGAAGTGGTTGTGCAGGAAGAAGATGGCACGCGTCGGGTTTACCATCTGCGTAAATACAACCGCAGCAACCAAGCAACCTGTATCGATCAGCGCCCCACGGTTTTCAAGGGTGATCTGGTCGACGTGGGCGCCGTCTTGGCCGATAGCTCTAGCACACAAAACGGTGAGTTGGCCCTGGGTCAGAACGTGGTCGTCGCCTACATGAGCTGGGAAGGTGGCAACTTTGAAGATGCCATTCTGGTCAGCGAGCGGCTGGTGCAAGACGATAAATATACGTCGATCCACATCGAGAAGCATGAGATCGACGCGCGTGAGACCAAGCTGGGCCCGGAAGAGATTACGCGCGATATCCCCAACGTGGGTGAAGACGCGCTGAAAGATTTAGACGAAGAGGGCATCATTCGCATCGGCGCCGAAGTTAATCCCGGCGATATCTTGGTCGGTAAGATTACGCCCAAGGGTGAGACCGAACTGACGCCAGAAGAAAAACTGCTGCGTGCCATCTTTGGTGAAAAAGCACGTGAAGTCAAAGATAGCTCACTGCGTCTGCCGCATGGCGAACGCGGTAAGGTTGTTGATGTCAAGGTCTTTGACCGCGATGAGCACCGCGATATGGCCGCCGGTGTCGAAAAGATCGTCCGTGTCTATGTCGCGCAACGCCGCCGCCTGACCGAAGGTGACAAGATGGCCGGTCGCCACGGCAACAAGGGCGTCATTTCCAAGGTCGTTCCTGTCGAGGATATGCCCTTCATGGAAAATGGGACGCCCGTCGATATTATTCTAAATCCGCTGGGTGTGCCTGGCCGTATGAATATTGGTCAGATTCTGGAAGCACACTTGGGGTGGGCGGCCGGTCGCCTGGGCTTTATGGCCGAGACGCCCGTCTTTGACGGGGCCAAAGAAGATGAGATCGAAGCCGAACTGGCTCGTTCCTGGCTGATCGATTTGGCCTGGAACGAAGCAACCAGACGCGCCTGGGAGATGCTCAATGGCGCCGAAGTTGACAAAAACGAACTCAAAGACGACGCTGATGCGCGCCTGGTCTATTTGCTCGAGTGGCTGGAACCGATGGGCTATGACCCCGAGCAGATTTATGCGAACGAGACCTATGCCCGCCACGCCTGTCTGCGTGAATGGCTACGCGAACGAGGTTACGAACCAAACGCAAGTTTGCCAGAAACCCACGACGGCCAGCGCACGACCAGCGAAGCCAATCAGCAAGCCTGCGACATTGCCCTGCGCGAGTGGATGTTGCACCATGGTGGCGACAAATGGCGCAACCAGGATGGCGACGAGCTAGAAGTGACGGCCCAAGCGCTCAGCGCCAAGAACGGTTGGCCGCTGCCAACGACAGGTAAGCAAAGGCTCTACGACGGCAAAACGGGTGAACCGTACGACTCTGCCGTCACCATCGGCATTGTGCAGATGTTGAAGCTGCATCACTTGGTCGAAGACAAAGTGCATGCCCGCAGCACCGGCCCGTACAGCTTGGTCACCCAACAACCGTTGGGTGGTAAGGCGCAGTTCGGTGGTCAGCGCTTCGGCGAAATGGAAGTGTGGGCGCTGGAAGCCTATGGCGCGGCTCACATCTTACAGGAAATGCTCACCGTCAAATCCGACGACGTTACCGGTCGTGTGAAGACTTACGAAGCCATTGTCAAGGGCGAAGAAATTCAAAGCCCAGGCGTGCCAGAAAGCTTCCGGGTATTGGTCAAGGAACTGCAAAGCTTGGCGCTATCTGTGGAAGTGATCAACGAAAAGAACGAGGTAATCCAATTTGGTAAGGATGACGCCGAAGAGCGCCTGCCCAAGCTTGGTTTCAGCCTCAACGTCCCTGGCCCGATGAGTCGCGGTAATATTGAATAGAGCAGGGAAACAGAATACGGGAAACGGAATACAGTGTTCGTGACACCCCGTTTCCTGAATCCCGTATCCTGTTTTCTATATTAAGGAGCATCAACATGGAAGTAAAAGATTTCGATGCCATTCGTATTTCGCTCGCTTCTCCAGAGCAAATTCGTGATTGGAGCTTTGGCGAGGTAACCAAGCCAGAGACGATCAACTACCGCACACTGCGTCCGGAACGCGATGGGCTCTTTTGCGAGCGCATCTTTGGCCCCATGCGCGATTGGGAGTGCGCCTGTGGTAAGTACAAGCGGGTGCGTTACAAAGGCATTGTCTGCGACAAGTGCGGCGTCGAAGTCGCGCCGAGTCGCGTGCGCCGCGAGCGTATGGGTCACATCGAGCTTGCCTCGCCTGTCAGCCATATCTGGTATGTCAAGGGTGTACCCAGCCGCTTGGGACTATTGCTCAACATCAGCCCGCGTCATCTGGAGCGCGTGCTTTATTTTGCCCAATATATTATTACGAATGTCAACGAAGACGCCCGCAGCCGCGCGATTCAGCGCCACGAGCGGGAACTTTCGATGCGTCTGGGCCGCATCGATGGCGAAAACCAGGGCCGCATCGAAGAACTGGAAACCCAATTGGAGCGCGCGTTAAGCGAATTGGAACACGAAGAAGAACGCGAACTCACTGTTTTGGACGAGCGCATTAACGAAGACTCGACCAAGGCGGTCAGCGAAGCGCAGTCGCTGCAAAACTGGATCGAAAACCGCGTCGGCCAAAAGGCGAGCGAAAACAAAACTTTGAGCTGGTCGGATCAGGCTGTCATTCAGCAGGGCGAGAGCATCTCCAAAGAACATATCATGTTTGTCAATGACCTGTATCAGGACAAACTGAACTTGCTGCAACAGGAGTCTGATGCGGAAAAATCTGACATTCGTCTGCTGATTTCGGCCAAGCGCGACCATGTGCGGGGTGAATTGGGCGCGCAGTTGGACGAATTGCGCGGCGATGTCGATGGTAAGAAGGAACGTCTGGTTGCCAGCATGGAACGCGACCTGGACGATCTGAAGCAGTTGGAAGAAAAGCAACTGCTGACTGAGACGCGCTATCGCGAGCTGGCCGACCGCTGGGGCAATGTCTTTACCGCCGGCATGGGTGCCGAAGCGATCCGTGATATTGTCGCCAAGGCAGACCTGGAACGCATGGCCAAGGAACTGCGCAAGGAGATCCGCACCACCCGCAGCAAGCAACGCCGCAAGAAAGCGGCCAAGCGACTGCGCGTGGCAGAGAACTTCCGCAAGAGCGGCAATCGGCCCGAATGGATGGTGCTGACCGCACTGCCCGTGATTCCGCCCGATTTGCGCCCAATGGTGCAATTGGATGGTGGCCGTTTTGCGACCAGCGATTTGAATGACCTGTACCGTCGTGTCATCAACCGCAACAACCGTCTGCACCGCCTGATGGAACTGGGTGCGCCTGATGTGATTGTGCGCAACGAAAAGCGCATGTTGCAAGAAGCCGTCGATAGCCTGGTCGACAATGGTCGCCGTGGCCGTGCGGTGAGCCGCAGTGGCAAGCGCAAGCTGAAGAGCTTGAGCGATATGCTCAAGGGCAAGCAGGGTCGTTTCCGCCGCAACCTGTTGGGCAAGCGCGTCGATTACTCTGGCCGTTCCGTAATCGTGATCGGTCCAACGCTTAAACTGCACCAGTGCGGTCTGCCCAAGCGGATGGCGCTAGAATTGTTCAAGCCTTTTGTGATGCGGCGTTTGGTAGAGCAGAACTACGCCCACAATATCAAGAGCGCCAAGCGCATGGTCGATCGCCAGAGTTCCGAAGTATGGGACGTGCTGGAAGATATCTGCAAAGAGCGCCCGGTATTGCTCAACCGCGCACCGACGCTGCACCGCTTGGGTATCCAGGCCTTTGAAGTGATCTTGATTGAAGGCAGCGCCATTCAGTTGCACCCGCTGACCTGCGGTGCTTTCAACGCCGACTTCGACGGTGATCAGATGGCCGTGCATGTGCCATTGAGTGACCCGGCCGTAAAAGAAGCGCGCGAGCTGATGTTGGCGACGCAGAACCTGCTCAAACCGAGCAGTGGGGATCCGATCGTGGGGCCGTCTAAGGACATGGTCATGGGCGTTTACTACCTGACGGTAGAAGAACCGCCCCGCAACCCAGATCGTCTGCCTACCTTTAGCAACATGGACGAGGCTGAATATGCCTACGACATGGGCATCATCGGGCTGCGCCAACCGCTGAAAGTGCTCTTTAGCACCAAGTTCGACACCATGCCGCTTACCGATCTGGCATTGAGCGAACGGGTTCGCGATGCCTTGCTCGCGCATGGTATTGCGAACATTGGTCAGCTCATGGATCTGTATGCCCAGGGCGAAGCCAAGATGGTAAAGGATATTGCCGACTTCGGTGCGGCGGCCATGAACGATGTGCGTGAAGAATTGCGTAAGCTCGGTTTGCTGGGTGCATCCTGGCCGAAGGAGCGATTGGTCAAGACGACGGTCGGACGCATCATCTTCAATCGCGCCTTGCCGGGCGAGCTCTGGTTTATCAACGAATTGCTTGACCGTAAAGGCGTTGATGGCATTGTGGGCCGTTGTTACAAACATCTGGGGCGCCAGGTGACGGCGGAACTGGTCGATAATATCAAAGATTTGGGCTTTAAGTATGCCACGCGTTCCGGCATTACGATTGCCGTTAGCGATATCCACGTGCCGGAATCCAAAGGTGCGATTCTGGAACGCACGAATGGTGAGGTAGAACGCGCCGAACAACAATACCGTCGTGGTTTGATTACGGCGGAAGAGCTGTATAACAAGACGGTTGAGCTGTGGACGCGGGCGACCGAAGAAGTAACCGAAGCCGTTAAGGAGTTGCTCAGCCCGGTCGAAGGGTTGGGTGCGATGGCTCGCTCTGGCGCAACCAAGGGTGGCATCAACCCAATTCGCCAGTTGGCTGGTATGCGTGGTCTGATGGCCGACCCGAACGGACGCATCATTGACCTGCCCATCCGCTCGAACTTCCGCGAAGGGTTGACGGCGCTTGAATACTTCCTAAGTACACACGGCGCTCGTAAAGGCTTGGCCGATACGGCGCTGCGCACAGCCGACGCCGGTTACCTGACCCGCCGTCTGGTCGATGTGGCGCAGGATGTGATTATTACCGAGCTCGACTGTAACACGACGACCGGCATCTGGATCGACGCCAAAGAATCAGAGGCAATGGGGCAGCCATTCAGCGAGCGCATTGCCGGCCGTTTCCTGTCGGGAGACATTACCGACCCGGCGACAGGCGAATTGCTGCTGGCGCGTGATAGCGTGCTGGACGAAGCAGCGCTGGCAACGATCGAACGTCACAAAGTAAAGCGCGCCTTCGTTCGCAACCCGCTCACCTGCGAAGCACGCTTTGGCATCTGCCAGAAGTGTTATGGTGAAGATCTGGCGCGTGGCGGCCTCACCCAAATGGGTGAAGCGGTCGGCATCAGTGCTGCCCAGTCGATTGGCGAGCCGGGTACGCAGTTGACATTGCGCACCTTCCACACCGGTGGTGTGGCCGGCAGCGATGACATTACGCAAGGTTTGCCACGTATCGAAGAGTTGTTCGAGGCCCGCAATCCTAAAGGTGAAGCGGTCATCAGCGAAATGGACGGCACGGTCGATATCTATTGGGAAGGTGATGTGCGCATGCTCAAGGTGAGCCGCACCGACCTGAAGCGGCGTAACGTGACGATCCCTGCCGGTTATGCAGTGTTGGTAACCGAAGGCGACCGGGTCCAAGAAGATACGATCATCGCCCGTCGCCGGGATGGTAATGGCGGCGAGCAGACGATTGTCGCCGGGATGGATGGTGAAATCTTCCCGGAAGCCAAAGGTGATGGCAGCGTCAACGCGACGATCCGCCGCGAAGAGACGGAAGTGTTCGAGGCTAATATTCCAGCCAATGCCCGCCTGCGCGTGGACAAGGGCGACAAAGTAGTCGCTGGTGACCAGTTGACCGAAGGCGCCAAGAACCCGAAGGATATTCTGCGCATTCAAGGTCGGGAAGCATGCCAGCTTTACCTGTGCGGCGAAGTGCAGAAGGTTTATCGCAGCCAGGGTGTCGGCATTCACGACAAACATATCGAAGTAATCTTGCGCCAGTTGTTGCGTCGGATTATGGTGCGGGCATCGGGCGATACGGATCTGCTGCCTGGCGAGTTGATCGACCGGTTCCGCTTCGAGGATATTAACGATGCGGTGGTCGGAAAGGGTGGCAAGCCGGCCCGTGGCGAACCGATTGTGTTGGGCTTGACCAAAGCCGCGCTCAATACGGAGAGCTTCTTGGCCGCCGCCAGCTTCCAGGAAACCACACGTGTGCTCACCGAAGCGGCGATCCGTGGGCAGAAGGACGATCTGCGCGGTCTGAAAGAAAACGTGATCATCGGCAAGTTGATCCCAGTCGGCACTGGTTTCTCCAGCCGCCGCATCTGGAAGGCGCCGGAGATCGAGGTAAATTTGCACGATCACGAAGACTTCGAGATCGAGGCGGACGATGTCGATCTGGAAATGGCCGAGCTCGACTACAATGAGTTGGAGCCGAATGACATTCTCTCTGGCGTAGCGGAGTTGGGGCTTGAACCAATGGCCGATGACGCGGTAGTCATCGAAGAGGATGAGGAAGAAGACGAAGACGACGACTTCGAGTTCGACGACTTCGAGACCCTGAGCGAAGAACCAGAAGAACTGGACGTTGAGATTGAATAAGGACGCTGTCGGCTGATTGAGTCTAATTGGCTAGAGCTAGAAAGGATAAAAAAGGAGCCTTCCTGTGTATGCGCAGGAAGGCTCCTTTTTTATTTACAGTTCTTTGCTCAACATGTGATATTGGCGATAGGGTTGGAAACCGAACTTGGCGTAGAAATCGACAATACCGGTCCAGTCGATTACACAGCCATTGACGCCATTGTCGCGCAAGCGACGCAGACCAGTGTCCAACAGCGCCGCCCCATAGCCCCGCCCACGCCGATCCGCACTGACGCCCACCGAGCCGAGTTGGCCCCATGGGCGAGGTAAATCGTAGGGAAAGAAACGCTCCAGCGGGCGTTGCGAATCTTCAAAGGTGAGCTGGCAAAAGCCATCAACACCGCGCTCGGTCCAGAGCAGCATATAGTCGGAAAAACGCGCGCGCCGAAGACTTGGCTTGTCGCGCATAAACTCCGTGAACTCAAAGCGCCAGCGCCCAGGAAACTCACGTTCGAGAAATTCCAGCAGCGCGCCCTCTTCACCGCGCTGCGCAGGCCGCACTAAACCATCGATCTCGCGCACAGTTTCAGGTTTTTCGTACATGGCGAGATTAGCCGCCACATCCCACGCGTCGTGATCCGAGACGAAGCCATGCCGACTAAAAAAGTCACGCGTCCCGAGCGCTACGGGTAGGCCAGGTACAAAGGGTCGCTGACTGGCGCCGAAGATCACCTTCTGGCAGCCTTGGCCGCGCAGCCACGTTTCTGCCCAGGCCAGCAAAGCCGAACCGATGCCCTGGCGCTGGGCTGTAGGTGCAACGATAAGCGCGTCAATCCAGCCGACTTCAGGGGGCATAACGCGGGGTTCGTTCAAAGTGCTGGCAAGGATAAAACCAATCGGCTGGCCGTTGTGATAGGCCAGTTGCCCCACCACTGTACCCCCTGCGACCGGCTGTAAGTTGTACTGGACGGCATGGGTGGAAATGGCCAATGCCGGTCCGCAAGCCTCATTCCAGATGGTGGCAATGGCATCGATCTGCCCAGGATCGTTGGCGTTTAGCGATTGGTAACGCGGTTGAATGGTCATGGTTCCTCTGGCGTAGCGGGTGAAGCGGGTGCAAAAAAACAGACAAGGCTATCGGTAATACCTCTGGCGACTACCTCGGGTCGATTCACTAACAGATCCTGATCGGCGCCGAGAAAGCCTAGCTCGATAATGGCGGCGGGTGTACTCGGGTCAATCTGCCGAAAGGCGTGATAATCGGTCATGTTGTGCGTAATCGTGTCCCCATGCAGCGTAAGCCCTGTGGCCGCAGGATCAAAATGGTCGATGCAACTGATCAGGCGATCCGCATCCGCGCTAACGGCACTGCCGGGGTAACGGGCCGCTTTGTACCCACTCACATCAATGCAACTGTCGGCATGAATACTGAGGAATAGATCGGCCTGCAAGCCAGCCAGCCGACTGTCAAATTCTTCCAGAATTTCCACATCCGCACCCGAGCGGCGTAACCGCTCGGCGACGAGTTGCGCCACTTTGGCGTTGATCGCTGCTTCGGTGACCGTCGTGTTGCCATTGTCATCCGTGCAAACAGCCCCCGAGTCGTAGCCGGCATGGCCACTGATCAACGCAATGTGCTGATTGAAAACGGCTGCCACAGAGCTATTGGTGACAATGCGCGTCGTAATGAACGCAATCCAGAGTAAGATGGCGAAACAAATTACATAAAGATAACGTTGAATACGGTGCAGTGTTTTCTGGCGCACAGCGTGTAAACGTGGTAACGGAATTGGGTAAGACGTTCGCGTAGCCTTTGTGCAAAAATTGACAAACCCTGCTCCGCAAGCTAGACTTGATAGAACTATAATGCATCACTATTTTAGAAGCTCATCAGCCGGCAGTGTGAAATGGCTGTTTGACGTAAGCGGGCAGACGCCCTAATTTCACACTCGGCTACTATGAGCTATTTTGGAATCTATGTTTAAGTATACTTCACGTAAACCCTTCCAGGCCAACTTTCGACCAGGTGAACCCGGTGCACGCAATAGTGCACCGGCCATGCAAGAATTAGGTTCACTCTTACGCGAACGCCGCGAAGCCATGGGGGCAACCCTGGCCGAGGTAGAAGCGTCCACGCGTATTCGTCAAAAATATCTAGCGGCGCTTGAATCCGACGAGTGGCAATTGCTGCCTGGCGAGGTGATTGGGCGCGGCTTTTTGCGCAACTATGCCACCTACCTGGGGCTAGACTCCACCGAGGTGATCGAGCGCCGGCGCGCGGTCGCAGACCCAAGCCTGGCCGGCGCGCTTTCCAATATTAGTGCCGGCGCTCCATTGCCCGCGCCGCGTGCGGTCGATTACCGGCCCAAGGATGTTGCGATCCGCGATGAGCCAGAAGCAATTGAGCGCCGCGAGATCCGCCTGGCGCCAATGATGACGGTGTTGGGACTTTTTGGCGTGCTATTTATAGTCTGGTGGGGGATCAATACCTTTGGTGCGCAGGTAAGCAGTGGTGTTGACAACATGATGGGTGGGGTACAGACGCGTGTAGCTGATGTACGCGCGACTTTTACCCCTACACCACCGCTGTTAGCCGATGCTGGACAGGGGGTTGGTACACCAGTGGGCGTGGCAAGTCTCGTGACCACCACAACGGCGCTCAGTTCAACCGTTAATAATCCGGCCCCGGCTGATCTTGTTGGCGCGCCGGCCATTACACCCACGCAAAGCGTGGCCGCGGCGGAATTGATTCTTGTCCCCACGAATACGCCATTGCCTTCACCAACGCCAGCGGTAACCAATACGCCCGAGCCGACACCAACGGCGACCAATACACCGGAGCCAACGCCCACCGAAACACCCATTGTTGAGGAAACACCCACCGAGATCCCAACCGATACGCCCGTGCCAGCGCCAGTTGTTGCGGCAGCACCCCAATGCGCCGATTCGCGTGCCGTTCTCACCGCTCCTGGTGCCGGCCAGACTGTCTCTGGCGTCATCAACATTACCGGGAGCGCCACGCACGAAGCCTTCCAAAATTACAAATTAGAATATGCGGCGGACGGCGGCGGTTTTAACTGGTTCACTGGGGGCACGAGCCAGGTTCAAGATGGTGTGCTGGGCACGCTCGATACTACGGCGTTGGCCAATGGGGCCTACACGTTGCAATTAACGGTGGTCGATCTTTCGGCGAACTTCCCGGCGCCATGCCAGGTGACGGTGTTTATCCAAAATTAGATGGGCAGTAGACAAGTAGACAAGTAGATAGGTTACAGCTACTTGTCTGTCTAACGGCGTTAATGATTACGCTCGATACTACTTAAAAGTAAAAGGGAGGCCGGAGATGTCCGGCCTCCCTTTTACTTTTAACTGTTGCTTACCCAATACTGGGCGCGAGAAATCTGGCCGATCCGCTACGAAGTGGCTGTCACCAGTGGTTTTCTAGACAGCGTCTCTTCGATTGGTACGGCCTCGTAGGTGCCATCGGGTAATTGGCGCAGGCGATACAGTTGCGTCGCTTTATCCGTCATCAACACGCCTTGTAGATGATCGATTTCATGTTGGAAGATGCGCGCCAACCAGTCGTAGACTTTGATCCGAAACTCTTTGCCATAACGGTCTTGCGCCCGCACCAACACAAAGGTAGCCCGTTCTACATCGGCGGAAATCCCAGGAATGCTAAGACAGCCTTCCTGGCCCACTTCAGAACCCTTGGCCTTGATAATCTCTGGGTTGAGCAACTCGTAAATTCGCATCGTGGCTTCGGGATTCTCTTCATCGTCGGGATACTCGATTACGGTGGCACGCAGATCGACGCCCACTTGGGGAGCAGCCAAGCCAACGCCCGGCGCATCGCGTACGGTTTCCAACATATCATCCAACAGCTTGTGCAGCGTGGGGCCAAATTCGCGCACGCGCGTCGCTGGTTTCGTTAAGATTTGATCGCGGGCTTCCCCCACTTTTACGATATTTAATAACGCCATGCCCTACCTCTCCTGTCAAACTTGCTCATTTTATGCTATACCCAAGTATACCTGTGGTAGAGAGAAAATTCAAACCATTACGGAACGGCAAGCAGACCACACAACGAGTGAATGAAAATATGTTCTGGTCGGTGAGTCGCTACATGGTACTTTGGTCGGCGTTGTGGCAAAGTTGAGTTCGACGAGCAAGTTAGTGATCATCACGGTCTATCGTGAAAACTAAACTATGAATCAACAGGTAAGCATAACGGTACGCTGTGACATCTGCGGTAACACAGGGGCAAAGATCCGGTATATCTCGCGCAGCTACGGCAAAGGAGAGCAACTCTTTGTGATTGAAAAGGTGCCGGTCGTGAGTTGTCCGCATTGCGGGGAAAGTTATTTGACGGCAGAGACGCGGCACGAGCTAGAACGCATCAAACTGCACCGCCAGTCGTTTGCTGTCGAACGACCGGTATTAGTGGCGGAATTTGCATAAAACCG
>JBBRVA010000016.1:0-24053 GCA_038247295.1 Caldilineales bacterium
GATCACACATAGCATTCCCGAGGCCGTTTTTTTGGCCGACCGCGTGTTGGTCTTCAGCGAACGGCCAGGCCGCGTCGTTGCCGATCTGGCGATTGATCTGCCGCGCCCCCGACCCCTGGCGCTCATGGGCAGCGCGCGCTTTGGTCAGTTGACGATGGCTGTGCGTCGTCATATTGGCGAATTAGCCGAGATTAATTAGCCCAGGTTAATTAATAGTCGATTGACAATTGACCATTCCCCTGCCTTATGGTAGGCTGCATAGCTCTGAAAGATGATTTTTGCCATGCGAGACTCACGAAAGATCAGGAACTAGCCTTATGACCGAGAATGTGATCCCCGCCCGGGTCCGGTTTGCACCCAGCCCTACCGGCTATCTACATTTGGGCGGTTTGCGCACCGCACTTTTTGACTGGCTGTATGCCCGCCACACTGGCGGCCAATTCATCTTGCGTATCGAAGATACCGACCAGGCGCGCTACAATCCCAACAGCCTCGACGACATTATGCAGGCGTTGCGCTGGATTGGGTTAGATTGGGATGAAGGCCCAGATATTGGTGGCCCCTATGCGCCTTACGTACAGAGCGAACGCAAACCGATCTACCGCGCTTACGCCGAGCAACTGATCGCTAGCGGTCATGCCTATAAGGCCTATACGCCGGTGGAAACGTGGGAAGAGACGACGCCAGACGAGTTGGAAGCAGAGGCGACGCCCGTTCAACGTAAACCTTATGATCGGCGCGACCGTTATCTAACGGCCGAACAGCGCGCCGCCTACGATGCAGAGAATCGCCCGTATGCTGTGCGTTTCGCCGCGCCGTTGGAAGGCACAACCACTGTGCATGACCTGATCCGTGGCTCGATTACGTGGAAGAATAGCACCCTGGTCGATCAGGTTTTGCTCAAAAGCGACGGCATGCCCACCTATCATTTGGCGATGGTGGTGGATGATCATTTGATGGAAATTACCCATATTCTGCGCGGTGAAGAGTGGCTGCCTTCGGCGCCGATCCACAAATTGCTTTTTGACGCTTTTGGCTGGGCGATGCCCGTGTTGGTCCACCTACCCGTCATCCTCAAGACCGACGGCAAGGGTAAGATGAGCAAGCGCGATCGCGGGGCCATGGTCACTGAATATCGCGAAGAAGGCTTCGTGGCCGAGGCCATGTTCAACTTTTTGACCAATATCGGCTGGAATTTCGACGCTGAACGTGAAATTTTTACCCCCGAAGAGGCGATTGAGCGCTTCGACGTTGCCAATATTGTGGCCAAACCAGCGGCACTCAACCGGGCTAAATTAGAGTGGCTCAATGGCGTTTATATCCGTGCTCTGGACCCAAATGAATTGCATTTGCGCCTGGTGCCCTTTTTGAGCAAACAACTGGGCATTGACGAAGAAAGCCTACGTACGAATGAAGTGCTTTCTGAACTCATCCCGTTGATTCAGGAACGGATCAAGTTACTGACCGAGGCCGCTTCGATTGTCGATTGGGCCTTGGTGGGGGCAGATGCCATCACTTATCCTGACCCTAGCTTACTGATTGGCAAAAAGATGAGTGCGGCAGAGACGATCCAGGCCTTGCAGGTAGGGGCAGACATCCTTGCCAACATCGACGAGTTTACGACAGAGAAGCTAGAGGCAGCCTTTCGTGCTCAGGCCGAGGTGTTTAATGTTAAGCTGGGCAGCTTCTTTCAACCCTTTCGCGTGGCGCTGACCGGCAAGACAGTTTCGCCGCCACTTTTCGAAAGTATGGTGATCTTGGGCCGGACGGAAGCGTTGCAAAGGGTGCAAAATGCGCTCCTGGTATTACAATCCTATGCCATGCAGACCGCCTAATCCGGGATTTGCCAATTTGTGAAATTAATGGCATAATCTCGTTCGGCAAACCGAGCGCACTGGGGGATAGTTTAACCGGCAGAACCTCTGATTCTGGATCAGATAGTTGGGGTTCGAATCCCTGTCCCCCAGCCAAAGTTAAGGTGTTATAGATAGTAAAAGTTATCGATAACAGAGATAAATCAGTATGGAACTCCACACCGATGAGCCTAAAGTTGCCGCCCTCTGGATCGCTTGGCAGATGGCGCAGAGTTCATTGGGGTCGGGTCCGCAGAATACACCGGAGATGATGCGAACGGTGTTCGCGGAGAACTACCGGGTGATTGCTGCGCTGGCTAAGCTGGACATCAAGAAACCAGCCCAGGCCACCCAGCGTTCTGCTAGCTGAGCTCTTGCGGCGACCCCGTTCACTTTTTGAGTGAACGGGGTCGCCGCTTTTTTATGAGCGAATACCTCTTTGTTCCATTCGCACCTGCCACCACTTACGCGCTTTATTACCCAGCCAGCTAAAAGCGAGAATGAGCAAAGCGATGAGGAGCAAGCTAAGGATTTGTTGCTTCACCCACTCAAAGGGATTTTTCCAATAATGTGAGCGCGTCCCCGAAAGCAGGCGTACGGTGCGCGGCTCTGTCAGCGCATAGGCCACTTCTACCGGTGCATCTAGTTGCACCACCACACTATTCGCATCAACTGCATCGACACCCAGGACAGATTGTTTATAACCTTGTGGCGTAAAGCGCACGCTAACAATGTCATACGGCTGCAGCGCATTGATACGTGTCTCCCAACTGTTGCTGTCAGCAGAACCATAGGATGGCAACGGATCGATCTCGGTCACACGTTCGACCACCTGGATCGTGCCGGTCGCGCGCAGCGGCGTCAGGCTCAAATCTTCACTGCGTTGCCCTTTACCTAGTTGGGTAAGCAGGGGCCAAACGGCCAGCGCGAGCAAAACAATCACAATCACCCCATAACCAAAACGCACTTTGCTCAACCGCCACAAACCAATACCCAACAGGATCACGCCTAGGCCAATGCTTATCCACTCCCAAGGTAGCCAGGTAAGCGTTGTTTGATTGGCTAGCCGCACCAGATTGAGCCAACGCCCAACGTTGACGGTGCGCACGCTGATAATTTCGCCTTCATGCAGACGATCAAAGGTGGCAGCGTCGGCACCAAAATGGGCTGTAACCTCCAGTTGATTGGCTTCGTTGGATTGGTAGTCTTCACTGGATTGGTTGTCATCATCATATTGGATGACAAAGCTGAATTTGTGTTGCCAGTCTCCTTGTTCTCGATAATCAATTGACTCCTCACGCTTAACCACCTGGGCGGGTACTACTTTGCCCACCGTGTCCAGATAGAGCGAAGCGCCAATCAGCGGCCCAAACAGCAATAATACGATAAAGCCCAGACCAAAGTAAGCGCTTTGAATGTGCAATAGGCTTCGAATCAGTGCGCCGAGCGCGATCAGCAAGAAGAGCGTTGGAATGTAAGCCAGCGCCAGCAAGATTAGAATAGGGATATTTTCTGCGGTTTGACCAATGCTCATAGATATAAATGTAGACTGAATGAACGGGGACAAGCTGGATAAAGATGGCGTTGTTTTCTAATTTTTAGTGTTATAGAGGAGAATTATGGTATTCTGATGGAGCAAACATCGGGTTACATGACAGAAGCTAGTTTGGTTATTTGATAGGTAGGCAGATATGGATTCTAAGCCGTACGCCGTTTGCCCCTATTTGGGTTTAGAGAATGATCCCACGTCCATTCAAGCGCAACCAACATCTGAGCATCGTTGTTACGCCCAGAAATTGACATTTACGCCGGAAATTGTCCACCAAAGTAGTTGCTGCTTGAACGCCAATTTTGTTCGTTGCCCATTTTATGTAGAACTGCCAACGCAGGCCGCCGATGTCGCAAATTCAACAACTAAAACAGCCAGCCGGACCAAGCATTCGCGCGGCTGGCGTTTACCGCGCTTGTGGGGACGCTAAGCGATTATAGTGAGAGATCAATGATAATCTTGATCACATTATCTTGATACGCAGCATTTAGGGCGTAGGCCTCAGGCGTCTGCGCCAATGGAAAATGGTGGCTGACCATGCCGGTTAGATCAATCATACCGCTTGTGGCCAGATGAATGGCGCGTGGATAGGTATGCTTCATACGCCGCGAGGCACGCATGGTTAAACCCTTGCGGCGAATGGTCGAATGTTTGAGTTCCATCTTGTCGGAGCCGGGAATGCCAACCAGCACCAGGCGTCCCCCCAATCGTGCCATCTCGGCTGCTTGTTGGACCGAGTGATCGGCCCAGGCCGCTTCGATCGCCACATCAGCGCCGCGCCCGTGGGTGGCTGTCATCACCATGCGCACGGGGTCAGTTTGGGTAAAATTGATCGGGATACCGCCATAGCGTTCGGCCAAGGCCAATCGCCAGGCGAATTGATCGACGATGAAAACTGGATCTGCCCCCGATCGTTTGGCCAGTTGCAGCAAGTAGAGGCCAATACAGCCCGCGCCTAAAATTACTACGCTATTAGCAACCTGGATTTTTGCCAGGTCAATGGCGTGGATAGCAATGCCCAAGGGTTCGAGCAGGGCCGCACCGGCGTTATCAATCGTGGCAGGAATAGGAAAACAGGTGTGCGCTGGCATAATCATATACTCGCACAAACTGCCGTGATCGGGAAACAAGCCGCAAAAGTGCAGGCGATGACAGAGATTTGGGTGGCCTTGTTCGCACATTTCGCAGCGTCCGCACGGCTGGGCTGGATCAACTGCCACCCGCGTTCCGATTGGCAACGGTTGAAAATGACCGTCGAGGGCATCCTCGCCCACAGCCTCGACCACGGCGCCGAATTCGTGGCCCAGAATGAGCGGTTCGCTGATCACCGAGTCGCCGATGCGACCGTCCAGGTAATTGTGTAAATCGCTGCCACAGACGCCCACACTGGTCACCCGCAGTAGCACCTGGCCGGGACCGGGCGCGCCAGGATGGGGAACTTGTTCGACGCGCAGATCACGCGGACCGTGCAGACGAACGGCAGTCATTTGAGACAATAGGTGCATGGAAACCTCTGAATTAAAAAGAAAGTTTGCATATCCGCAGCATTAATCGCTGAATCGTTGTTTACCACGCAGCATATCCGCCGTCGATCACCAGATCATGACCCGTCATAAAGTCGGACGCTTCTGCTGCCAAATAGACAACGCCGCCCTGTAAATCAGTGGTTTCGGCCATCCGCCCCATCGGCGTCATACCCATCCAAATTGGCATCACCTGCTGGCCCAGCTCGGTTTGGAGCAAGTCATCTACAAGCGCTGTGCGTGTATAACCAGGGCTAATGCAGTTGACGCGTACGCCGCGCTTTGCCCACTCGGCGCCTAGGCTGCGCGTCAGGTGGATCACGCCGGCCTTGGCGGTATTATAGGCCGCTTGATTCTGCGGTGTGTTCACAATACTGCCAGACATGGAAGCTGTACTGATAATTTTGCCATAGCCGGCCGGCAGCATCACATTGGCTTCGGCTTTGGCACAAAGCCAGACGGCCGTGAGGTCGAGCGTAATCATTTTGTTCCACTGATCGAGCGTCATCGTTTCGGCGTCTTGCCAAAGCCCGGCGCCGGCGTTATTGACGCCAATCGTCAGCTTACCCCATTTCGCCAGCACTTGATCGACCATGGCCTGTACCTGATCCTCCTGGGTTACATCGGTAGCCAAGGCAATCGCATCAATGCCTTTTTGTGTTAGTTCATGGGCCACGGTTTCGGCGCGTTCGAGCACCAGATCGACAACGGCCACCGCTGCACCTGCTTCGCCCAATGCGTGGGCAAAGGCGCGTCCAATGCCCTGTCCACTGCCAGTAACGAGGGCAACACGGCCATTAAGCCGAAAACGTTCAAGGATGGGACTAACATGGAGTAGCGCGTCAGACATAATCGACCTCGGAATTTGAGATGAAGGAGTAATCTGGTATAGCCCATATCATAGCACTAGTGGGGAAGAGTATCAAAGCGCTTGAGCAGGTAATGGCGCATTGCGGGCTTGTGAGATTATTATGATCGATTATTCCAGGATGGCTGAACTTTTCCACACTACTCCTGCGGCGACCCGATCAAAACCGTCGGGCCAGCGCGTCTCTGCGGTATAAGCAGCGTTAGTCAATTTGGTGATCTTCAGGTTGACGCTGATCAGATTCGCGCCGTTCAGGACAGCATGGATCAGGTTGGCGCCATCCAAGTTGGCGTCGCGTAGATCGGCGTCGCGCAAATTAGCAACCATCAGCGCGGGCATCAGATCTGCGCGCTGAACAACGTAAGGCTGATCTTTTAAGCTAGTAAATAGTTAGCTGGCCGTTGTTCAATGAATTGGATGGATGTTAAGCAATGTAAGCAAATTGCAATAACTAGTTTTGATGATTAAATAGTAGTTACGGGGAGGTAATTGCCAATTTATACGATCCAAATATCTTCATAGGAGGAAACAGCTTTTGCTAGCTATCTACCTGTTTCACTATTGCCGATCTCTGGCAACCCTTTACTTTGCGTAGAAAGACTAGAAAGTAAGCTAAAAGTAAGGAGAAGAGTTAGGCTGAGACCAATCGCACCTGCATAAAAGGGCCATACGGGGTTCTGCGCATAAAGCAGACCCGCGACATAGGGCGAAACAGAAAGCCCTAATTGGGTTGCCGTCATCTGCAAGCCCATCCCAAAGCTCAGCGTCGCTGGCGTCAGCAGCCGGGCCACGTGTACCACTGTGGGCGGGCGGATCAGCCGGTTGCCGCCGCCAATCAAAAAGGCCAACGCCGCTACTGGAAAGGCAGGCGTGATTAGCAACAAGAGTAGGCCGAGCAGCGCCACCGTCTGGCTGACAACCAAGGTGATGCGCCGTTCGCCCGGCAGCTTGCTCAGGCTCAACATCAACAACACAACGCCCAGCGCACCAATCGTGCCCAGCCAGCCGATCTGGTTGACGCTGTAACCGCGCACTTCGGCCAGATATTTGGGCGCCAACACCTGGCCAACATCGACGGCAAAGAAAAGTAGGAAGACCAATAAAATGACGCGCAGAAAGCTACGGTCGCGTAGCAACTGGCTGGCACTGGCGCGATTGGCCTGTGGTTCAGCCGGCTGCGGGCGGATTAGTAGTATCGAGAGGGTCGAAAGGGTGTAGATCAACGCGGCGCAAAAATAGACCGTGCGCAACCCATAGTGCTCGCCGATCCAGCCGCCAATGGCCGGGGCGATGATGCTGCCGACCACCCCCGTGCTCGACATGGTGGCGAAGACCGCAGTACGCGCTTGGGGGGTCGTCTTGGCCGTGATATAGCCGTTGAGCACGGAGACGGCGAAATTCGAGAGCAGGTAGCCGGCATAAGCCGGTACGAACCAACGCCAATCGGGCGCCAGCGCCATGCCAAAGCCGGAAATAGTGCCGAGTAGCCAACCGGCCAGAATCACTGGTTTGCGTCCACGGCGGTCTGCCCATAACCCAATCGGTGCGTATAAAAAGGTCACGACGAAGCCGCCCAACCCGAGCGCTAGCCCCACTTGCGCCGGTGTCGCCCCCAGTTGCGTGATATAGAGGGGTTGGACATAGAAGTACAAATAGACGCCAAAGCCCCATAGGAAGCTACTCAGATAAATGAGCAAGAGGTCACGGTCAAACGCTTGCAGTCGGCGGATCATTAATTGGTTGCCTATGGTTAATTAAAGTGATTTATAACGGGCGCAGCCATGGATAGGTAGATAGGGGCTGGCAAAGACACCTTTATGATTGGTATAGTTGATCGGCTCGTCTGGGCCGATAATGGCAACATTGGCCGTCAATTGGCTTACATAACGCAGCGCGGCGCTGCCCATCAAGCCTTTGCCGATCACAAGATAGTCAAACATGATCAATCCTTATCAAAGTAGAGGTTAAAGTAGAGGTTAAAGTAGGGGTCAAAATGGTGATTACAGTGGCGGGGGTTGCCAACCACCAAATTCTTGTTCTAGCCGACGCGCCAGGGCCAGCGCCACATCCTCGCGCCAGGGGCGGGCGACAATTTGGACCCCAATCGGCAGACCGTCGGGTGTAGCGCCGACACGCACTACCGCGCAGGGGTAGCCGGCCAGGCTAAACGGCACAGTATAGTCAAAGCGGCGTGGATCGCGCGCGCGGAAGGGCGGTGCGGGGTGATGGTCAACCGGACAAAGGATGGCATCATAGGGCGCCATAAATTGGAGCAGCCGAGTGCGGAAATCATCCCACTGTGCATAAAACTCCACAATCGTCCGGCCCGGCGCCCCGGCCATATCCTGCCAGAAATTATCAATTTCGCGGCTGTCGGCTAGGATCCCGTTGAGCCGTGCCGATTCCACATGAACGCGTGCTCGCGCCAGGGCTTGAGCCGCCGATCCGACCGCGCGATTGGTCTCCTGCGTAACAGGGGAAGCTGGGTCGGCGCTGAAGTATGCCACGGTCAAATCAGCAAGGCTAAGCGCTGCCGGGTCGCGCCAAGGCATCGGCACCACGCCGGCATCGTGCTCATCGGGACCGGCGATGAGGGGCAACAGGAGGGATAAATCGTCAACCCGACGCGCCAAAGCCCCAATTTGGGTGCGTGGATCGGTAAGCCCGCCCGGTTGGTTATAGGCGCCGGTATTGGGAATGCGGCCATTAGTCGGTTTCAGCGCAGCCAGGCCACAGTAGTGGGCGGGTAGCCGCAGCCCGCCGCGCACATCACTGCCCAGGCCAAAGGGTGAACCGCCAGCGGCAATCAAGGCCGCTTCGCCACCGCTGCTGCCGCCAGGTGTGTGGGTCAGTTGGTAGGGATTGAGCGTGCGCCCGTAGATTGCATTTTCCGGATCGCTGCCGCTGCCATTGGGTGGGCAATTGGTCTTGGCCAGCAGAATTGCCCCGGCCTGCCGCAAGCGGGCGACCACAGTGGCGTCACCTGTCGCACTGGCGCGGTGGCGCATTTTTGTATCTAAGTTGCTCGCCAAACCGACCGTAGCAAAAACATCTTTGACGCTAAAAGGCACGCCATGCAGCGGACCGTATACGATGCCCTGCGCCAGATCCTGGTCGGCCTGCCGCGCCCGCGCCAACGCATCCGAGGCCAGTTGCACGACCGCGTTGATCTGTGGATTGATCGCGCCAATGCGCGCCAAGTACGCGGTCATAACCGCTTCGGCCGAGACTGCTCGCTGCTGGATCGTGGCCGCGAGCTCGGTTGCGCTGGCGAAAATTATGGTGTCCATAGGCTAAGAATGTGAAACTGCTGATCGATCATGATTCGTCGGCCTGGCTGTTATCGTCCAGATTATAATCGCCCCACTTGCCACTGTAGGATGCGGCGAAGATCTCGGCGTTGGTGCGCTCCACATCAGCGAGCGCCTTTTGCAACACAGCCTGGCGGCGCGCCTCGGCGTCGGCTGGCGCTTCCGCATGCGAAGGGGCAACGCTGACAATCCGCACTTTGCAGATGTCGCCCATACGGTACGGCACGACACTGCCGACAAACTTACCGCGGATAGCTTTGACCAATGGCGCGTTTTCGCCCAACAAGCCGCGGTCGAAATCTGCCGCCTTTTCGTGGACAATATCAAAAGCCATTGTTTCTGGCTTGCCCTGTTCGTCGATCAATTCGACTTCGACATGGGTGCCAATCCCGACCTGACGTGGCGTTGGATCGTTGCTCATTTTACTTTGCCCCCTCTGCTCACGGGCTGGATATAAAATCCAGCCTGCAAGTAAGCCTATCCTCTATGCCATACCGCTGGCGCCCATCAACCGCAGCCTGTGTTGGGCTACTTCGCGCACGCGCCCCATCGCCGTTTTGAGCACCCCATAGTGGCCTTGATTGGCATCAAGCGCCTCGCGCGAACCCTGACACCAGGCGCGTGAAAGCGCCGCACCGATGTTGATCTTGACAACGCCCAATTGAACGGCGGCGCGTACATCGTCTTCGTGGATGCCGCTGCCGCCATGAATTACCAACGGTCCTTGCGCCTTGTCGGCAATTGCTTGGAGCAAGTCCAGCTGCAAGCGGCTCGACTGCCCATGTTCCGAACCGACCGATACGGCCAGCATATCCACTTGACCCTGCTCAAACATCAGCGGCACTTCGTCCGGCGTCGTAAATTCCTGGCTGCCCTGGTCACCGCCAAAGGTGCCCAATTCGCCTTCGACGGCGGCGTTTAGTGCATGGGCCATGCGTGCAATCGCCGCTGTTTCGGCCAGTGCTTCAGCGATCGGCAACTGATGGCCGTCGAACATCACCGAACTGTAGCCAGCTTGCAGACAGCGCAGGTTGAAGTCAAAGCCGGGGCCATGATCCAGATGCAAGAAGATGGGCACCGGCGCTTCAGCGGCTAAGGCTTTGATCAAGCCGGGCAAGAGCCCCAACCCAGCGCCAAAGGCGGCATGGTCCAGATCGCCGGGATAGGTTTGTACGATGACGGGGGCACGTTCTATGATCGCGGCTTCGACCACGGCCTTGGCCATCTCTAAATTGCAGACATTGAAGGCTGGCATGGCAAAGTGTTGCTCATAGGCATAACGCAGATAGGCACGCGGTTGTTCGACAAGCATGAGATTCGTCCATTCCTCGGTGGCGCGCAAATGATTCAGTTGCGCAAGAATAAATGATGCAAATAAGTATAAGTTCGAGCTACTGTAGCGTTCACCTTTGTCCCGCCTGGAGAGCACTGAGCCACGCTATTTTTGAAATTATACCACACGGTGGACTTGGCGCACACGTGATCTTTGCCGTATAGTAAAAGGGTGCCACTGGCGCCAGGGCATGGATGATGGACGGTGCGCAACCGAGCATAACTGGTGCTGTACCAGTTGCCGGACGTAAGTTCTTGACCATTCGTAGCTTGACCATTCGTAGAAGGTAACCTTATACTGGTGAAGATCGCAACAATCTATCATCCGCGGGTAGTTTTTTCACTATCCATGATTTGTCGCCTGATCGCCATATTTGACTTGGTTTGAAAAAGCAACTTTTCTAGTATACAATATATGCTTTTAAACCGAGCTAACTTTAGGTAGGAATGCATGGACAACCCACTTGTCTACATCGCCATGGATCGACGCCATGCGCTGGCACATGGGGTTACCCTCCCAGACCGCACCCACGGCGCTGGCCTTTTTGCTGATATTTCGGGCTTTACCCAACTGACCGAAGCGTTGGTGCGCGAACTTGGACCACAACGCGGGGCTGAAGAGCTAACCCGATATCTAAACCTGGTCTACGACGCAGTGATCGACGAGCTTCATCGCTTCGGTGGTAGTGTGATTGCATTTGCTGGCGATGCGATTACCTGTTGGCTGGATGGTGACAATGGTTTACGGGCGACCGCTTGTGCCCTGGCGGAGCTGCGGGTCAGGCGCATCCAAATAGGTGTAAACTTCTTCAAACTGGTCTAGATCACCGAGTGTGGCCAAGGTGCGCAACGCCGCACTGCGCACCGCACTATCTGGATCGCTGCGAAAGCAATGGTCGATCGCGGGCAAGGCGGTTGTGCCCCCCAGTCGTTCCAGCCGAGCCAGCACATCCAGCCGTACCGCAGAACTTTTATGCTCCAGTAAAGGCGGCAGAAAATGGGCAAGCGCCTCGCTGTGAAACTCTTCCAGCATATTCAGTGCATAAATAACAACGCAATCGCTGTCCAACCAAGATGGGTAGCAACGCATAGGCAAGTTGTACCGCCGTCAGGTGTAAAATATTGGTCAAGCCGACTAAGATCAGCCCGGCTAAACCGACAGCGCCAGGATAAATGATGCCATCGACCGTGGTTTGGGCGCGCGTGCGCAGCGCTGCCGACAGCGGTTGATAAAGCAGATTGGCGGCTGTATTGTCCGCCGCATCCATCACCTGGCGCGTCAGATTGAGGCTGACCGCTAGCCAAAAGAGCACCAACGTCAACTGCGAGAATGTGCCTGTGACCACCATCAGGAAGGTGCCCACCAACAAAAGCGCCGGTGTCAGCAGGAGGGCCGTGCGCACACCATAGCGGCTTAGGATCCGGCTGGCAAGAAACATTTGGCTGAAGAGACTTAGCCCGCCGACAACCCCACTAAAGGTACCCAAGAAACCAGCTAGTTGATCTTGATGGGTCAGGTGATTTTCGATTTGCGCAAAGAAAATATTGTCGATAAAAAAAGAACCCAGGGCAAAGAAGATGCACATACCAAAAATCAGCCGGATGTAGGGATCAGCCAGAAGTCCACCTGTTGCATTCGGCGTTTCACCCTCCGTTTCTGCCTCCTCTTCGTCGCGTGTACGTAGCGCGTCAAAAGTGCGTGTGATGTGGATCAGGCAAGCTTCGCGCGTCGAACTCACCGAGGAAGAGCGCATAGGCTGCCGTGTTGCCTAAAAGATCGGTCGCGCTGGCCACGGTGGCATAGAGTAGGACCTACGCCACTACTTTGCCTTTGCCAGGGCGAATATTTGCCAGTGCCATCACTCGATTGACAACGCTCATCCAGAAGTTTCCTTGCGGACCTATAGAAGATTCTGACGCAATTATACGCGCCGGATGGCTAACATCGTAATATCGTCGGACTGATCGGCCTCGGCGATGTGGCGACGCACGCTGGTTTTGACGCGCGCTAACATATCGGCGGCTGACGCGGTCGGTTGCGCTAATAGGGCGAGTAAGCGCTCGTCGCTAAAAAGTGTCTGATTGGGGGCGCGTGCTTCGGTGATGCCATCGGTATAGATCAACAACGTGTCGTGCGCGGCGCGGCGCGCCTGCTGGATGCCAAATTCTAGATCTGGCAGCAGGCCAATCGCGGGGCCGGTCGAGGCTAGCTGTGTTTTTACCCCATCCAGACCTACGATCAATGGCGGATTGTGGCCGGCGTTAATGTAATTAAACAATCCCGTGGCTGGGTCGAGCACCGCAAAGAAAAGCGTGGCAAACATATTGCTTTCGCCGTGATTATTGGCGATGTAATTATTGGTGAGCATAACCGCATTCTTGAGCGCATTGGCGCCAATCGACGGTGGAGTGCGGCGCAATCGGCTTAACCCATCCGCCTTGTCGCCGCCGCTTTCCGCTTTGTCGTCACCCAGCATGTCGATCAAATTCAATGAGTAGTGTTGCTGGGCAAATGCTCGGATCAAGCTGCCGCTAAACCCAGTCATATCTAGCATCTGGCGCACATTATCTTGAATGGCGGCCAGGCGAAAGTCACCGCCGCTCCGGCGTGCCTCTTTCAGTGTCCCCAACAGCTCACGTAGACCCGCACTGCTCATGAAATTGACCCGACTCAAATCGGCACCACGGTTACGCTAGTACACTTGGGCGGAAATAACCATACTATTCTCCGGTGAATCAGTAGTGAATCAGTAGTGAATCAGTAGTGAATCAGTAGTGAATCAGTAGTGAATCAGTAGTGAATCAGTAGTGAATAAGTAGGACAGTGAGACAGTACAAAAACAGTTGTAATGTACTACTGATTAACTGTCATAATTACGCCCAAGTGTACTAGTGCCTTGATAGTCTTGCTGGTCTGGGCGCAGGATAATGAGTAATGTATCGGAAATGGCGATCGAGAGCAGGGTTTCCTCGTTTAAGCCTGGATGGGTGTCGATCCGCAACACGTCCAGGTTCAGTTCCTCGATCAAGCTCTGGAAACCGTCGTTAAGCAAGCCAACATCATAGCCCTCGCGCAACACCCGCGCAATCTCACCGGCTTTGATGCTGTACTTCCTGCTGCCATCGTTGTTCGCGGGCGTAGACTTCGCTGATCATGCGTTGCAAGACGCGGGCCAACTGACCGAGTGCGTCGGTGCGCTGGGTCACTTCATCCAAACTTTCGGGGGTATAGATACCTGCTTCTAGCGCTTGGGCAGCGACGGTCAGGCGTGCCACTTGTTGCAAATACTGATAATCTGCGACCAGATTGGTCGTACGCGTGCGCAGGAGTTGACATAGCCCATGCATAATGCCATTGCCAACTTCTTGATAATTGGCAATCAACCCGTATAAAGCCGTCCGGTCCAACCGTAAGAGCTGGGGGTATTGGTCATAGTGTTTACCGAAGCACTGCGCGGTTCGGGATCGATGACGGCCATCTCACCAAAGACACTGCGGGGTTCCATCAAGCCAGGTGTGCGCCCACCACTGTGGATGCGCACCTGGCCCTCGACAATAATAGACATGGAATCGCCATAATCACCCTGTTCAAAAATGACCGCATCCGCCGGGTACACCACTTCTTCAAGCAGATCTGGTACTTCTCCTAACATCTCGGCTGGGATCTCCGCAAAGAGGCTAACGGTCTGCAAGACTGCAATCTTTTCTGTGGCGGAAAGCATAACGCTCGCTTTTATCAATTTTCAAGTACAGCCAACGCCGGTTGCTGAGTCGGCGCGGCCAAGAAGCCGCTTTGGATAAAATAGGCCAGATAGGTGCTCAATTGTTGACGATCGATCGGGGGACAGACAAGCGTCGGATCGGTAAACGCTTTGAGCGTATTGGTACAATCAAACTTCGGCGCTTGGCCATGATCAAATAGTTCGGGCAGGCTGACCTGCTCGGCTGATGCCCGTCTTTTCGCCAGCAGTGGTGTGAGACCACCCAACGCATTTTCCTGCGGCTTCATACCCAAAGCCAGCAACTTGGCCTGCCACACAGGGAGTGGCGCGGGTTGAACCGGATAGCCAAAGGCCTGAATGCCATCAAAAAGCTCACTCAACTGGAGTGCGTGTGGGTTGACAAGATGAAAGACCTTCCGTTCCGGGGCTATTTGTTGGGCCAGATGAACAATCGCCTTGCTCACATAGTCTACCGGCGTTAGATACCACTCGGCTTTTACCGTCGGCCACGTGCCAAGCTGGATACAGCCTTTGATCAGGCGGCAAATGAAGTCGTCGGGATTGTCCCATATCCCCGTTTGGCTGGCGCCGATGATAACGCCTGGACGATAGATAAAGACGGGCAACCCTTGCTCACGCGCCAGGGTAACGAGCTTTTCGGCCACCCATTTACTCTGAAAATAGCCCAACAGCGGTTCGTCGTGCTCATCTAGCGCTTCATCTTCGCCAATGATACGTCCGTCAAAATGTTTGCGCGCCCCGAAGACAAAAACAGTCGAAACATAATGCAGTGGCTTGGTCTTGCTCTGTGTTGCCAGGCGGATGATTTGCTGGGTGCCGTCTACGTTTGGCCCTTTCAGCGCGCGATAGGGTTGGACAAAGCTTACGACCGCGCCATTGTGATAAATAACATCGATCACTTCGGCTAAGTGATCAAAATCTTGCTGCGTAAGCCCCAATAGCGGCTGGGCCAGATCGCCCACGACAGGAATAATGCGCGCTCGATATGCTTTATCCCCGAGTCCATTGGCGATCAGTTTACGTTGGATGCGTTCCATGCCGGCGTCGCGGTCGGCGCTGCGCACCAAACAATAGATATCGGCTTGCGTCTTTTGTAACAATTCATAGAGCAGGTGAACACCCAAAAAACCGGTGGCACCCGTCAAGAAGATGGCTTTAACCGGTCCCAACGAATGGCCGCTACCATTGGCCGTCTGCTTGAAGCGAATCAGCGGATCGAGCACAGCTTCGTGTTGCAATTCTACGCGGTGGACTGTCCGGGCCGGTTTTTTCTCCGGGTGCCCGTTGGTAACTGCTGCGACAGGCATCGGTTGCTCCTTCACCGTGACAGTTGTGGCGATTTTAGGGCGTTCGGTGTTGATGGCGGCCAACGTATTGGCCAAAAATTCCTCGCGACAGGCGCGCCGTTGAATTTTGCCGCTCGAAGTTTTGGGGATTGTTCCCGGTTCAAGCAGCAACAGTGAGTGAATTTGCACTTGGTGTTCTTGCGTTACCGCTTGTCGAATATTGCCTAACACTTCGGCTAGGGGCAGGTTGCGGATGTGCGTGCGCTTCACTTCCTGGACAATGACCAAACGTTCTTCGCCATCGATCTCAACCGAGAAAGTCGCACCTGCGCTGTGTTGCAACGCGGGGTGGCTTTTTTCCACAGTCTGCTCAATATCTTGTGGGTAATGGTTGCGCCCACGGATGATAATCAGATCTTTGATGCGGCCGGTAACAAATAATTCTTTACCTTGCAGAAAACCCAAATCGCCGGTGCGCAAAAATGGCCCGGTGCCCGTATCTGCCAGATAACCGCCAAAAGTTTCCTGGGTCGCTTCGGGCTGTTGCCAATAGCCGAGCGCGACACTGGGGCCACGGACCCAAATTTCACCCACTTCGCCCTCTGCACAGGGGGTTAACTGATCTGGGTGTACGATCATGATCTGTTGATCCGCCCAACTCTGCCCACAGCCGACGAGCGTCTGCCCGCCGGGTTGATCATCAACAACGGGTAACACCTGGCCCTTTTCTAGGGCGGCTTTATCGACTTTCAATAAAATTGGTGGATCGGTGCTGAGCCCGCCAGAGACAAATACGGTCGATTCGGCGAGCCCATAGCAGGGGTAGAACGCTTCGGGACGGAAGCCGTATGGGCCAAAACGCTCGCAAAAGCGTTGCACCGTTTCGGCCCGCACCGGTTCTGCCCCCGTAACGGCCACGCGCCAACTGCTCAGATCCAGATCTGTACATTGTTCGGGCTTAATTGCTTGGATACACAAATCATAACCAAAGTTGGGCGCGCTCGAACCGGTGGCCCGGTAGTGAGAGATGGTGCGCAACCAGCGGATGGGGCGTTGCAAAAAAGCGAGCGGCGACATCAGGATGACGGGAATGCCCAAATAGAGCGGTTGGAGCACGTGGCCAATCAGCCCCATGTCGTGGAAGAGCGGCAACCAGCCGACGCCGATACTCTCTTCATTATTCTCAAACGCGGTGGCAATCATCTGCTCATTATGAAAGACGTTGCCATGCGTAATCATTACACCTTTGGCATTGCCGGTCGAGCCAGAAGTATATTGCAGAAAGGCCAGGCTGTCGGTAGCCAGCGTTGGCGGGCGCCACAGTTCGAGCTGCTCCACCGCCAGGGTGTCTGTGGGCAGGATAAATTCCTCGGTCAGCTCGGTGCGCTCGGTGAATTGGGCGTTGACTTTGGGCCAAACCGCTTGCGTCGTCAGCGCTACCTTCGGTTGCGCATTGCGCACAATCGCATCCAGGCGCGGCATGGGGCGCTTGGAATGGGGTGGATAAGCCGGTACGGCAATTACACCCGCGTAGAGGCAACCAAAAAATCCGGTGATAAAGGCCAACCCCGGCGGGTATAACAAGATGGCCCGTTCACCCGGCTGCACCATACGTTGCAGGCGTACCGCAAGGGCTTGGGCTTGCCTGTCCAGTTCGGCGTAGGTTATGTTGACTTCCTCGTGGTCGCCATCGGCTAAAAAGGTGTAGGCGACTTTATGGGGCTGCTGTTGGGCGCGCCAGCGCAGCAGATCAACCAGTGTGTCGATTTTTGGACTCGGTAAACTCATGAAATACCTCTTACTGCTACTTTCTGGGTGTGCAAAAGTGAGCTAATCTACTTTTGTGTCCACCATGAAATACACACTTCATCCAGCACTGCCGGAAAATCTGGTCTTACACGCTGTCCATGTGCGATTACGCCCGATATAGCCATTTCCGGGCGGCTTGATGTTCAGGCACCCACCAAGCGAAGCGCTTCTTGCTCGATATTCCTTGCTGCGTTCCAATCGCGATCATGAATGGTTCCACAGTCTTGACAAACCCAAGTCCGATCCTTGAGGGCCAGTGTTTGGTTGACGTAGCCGCAGTCTGAGCAAGTCTTGCTACTGGCATAGAAGCGGCCAACCCTGACGACTTGCCCACCAAAGGCTTTGGCCTTGTACTCAATTTGGCGGATCAATTTACCAAAGCTTACATCAGACACGGCGAGGGATAGCCGGCGATTCTTGACCATACCCTTGACGTTCAAATCTTCCACACCGATCAAGGCGTAGGTTGACGCAATTTGGTAGCTGATTTGGTGCAAATCATCCGCTCGCTTGTTGGCAATGCGAAAATGAAAACGCCCTAACTTGCGCTTGGCTTGCCACCAACGGTGACTACCCTTGACTTTGCGGGCCAGTGAGCGATTCAGCGTGCGCAAGCGCTTAAGTCCGTTGCGGAGCGGTTTTTGGTTCTCAAACTGCTCACCATCGGAAAGCGTGGCTAACGTCTTAACACCAACGTCCACACCCGTTGATTGCTGCTCAAACTGCTTTGGCGCTGGTTTTGCGACCTCAACTGTGATCGACACAAACCACCAGTCTGCCACTTTGGATACAACCGCTCCCATGATCTTGCCGGCAAAGCGCAACGGTTCGGCCATGTTGACCCATCCCAAGTTAGGCACCCAAAAGTTATGCTCCTCGACTTTTATTTTGTCGTTGTTCAGGCGGAAAGACTGCTTCTTGTTTTTCTTGCTCTTGTACTTAGGGAAGCCCATCTGGGCCCCTTTGCGTTTGCCGTTCTTACTGACAAAGTAGCACTTGAGCGCCGCACCCAAGTCAGCTATTGCTCCCTCAAACACATCTTTGGCCACTTCATACAGCCAAGGGAATTGTTCTGCCTTGAACAGATTGAATTGACGCTTAATTTCCATCACGCCAAACTCAGCCGCACCGACTGCTTTGCCGAATTTCCACAAGTCAAGTGCTTGGTTGTAGACAAAGCGTTTTGTCCCTGCGGCTTTGCGGAAATACTGCTCCTGCTCATCTGTTGGGTTTAGTCTGATCTTGTGCGCACGTACCATTGTCGGCTAAATCTCACTTTCGTACACTAGTGAACATATTTCAGCCATCTAGCTATTACTCCTCTGCAAAAATATTATTGCGTATGCCGAAAATGTTCTGCGGATCAACGGCCTGTTTGGTCTGCTTTAGCAGATCGATGCTCGCCGGGGATAGGGTTTGGGCCATGAAATCCTTGCGTAATTTACCTACGCCATGGTGATGCGAAATAGAGCCGCCTGTGTCCATGATCACTTGGCGCAGCGTATGTTCGATCTGGCGTAGGATTTCGTCTGGCTGCTCTATGCCCTTGACATAAAAGCCAAAGGTAAAGTAGATGCAAACGCCAGAGTGGTAACATTGGGTGATGCGATAAGAGATGTAGGGCTTGCCTGGTAACTTGTAGGCCAGATGCTGTTCGTCCACTTGTCGCGCGACGGCATCGCACACCGTTTGAATTTTGCTCCAAGGCACCGTGGTTTCAAAGGTTTCGCCAATCACATGGTATTGGAGCAGGAAGTCGCGAATATACGCAATCGCATAAGTGAGCATATAGCCGCGTTTGCCATGCCCTTCGCCACCGGCAATGCCGCCATACTTTTGGGCCAATTTATAAATTTGCTGCGCTTGGTATTTAACCTCGTCCACGGCGCCTTCCATCACAATCGTGGCTGCCGCCAGTTGATAGGGGTCGAATTGCTTGACGTGCAACAAATATGATTTTTGCAGCTTGTTGACTGCGGCTTTCATGAAGCTTGCACGGGGCCGCAGCGCGCTGCCAAAGCGAAATTGGAAATTATCGACCAGGCGCACACTGGCTGGGGCAATCCCAGCGCGCATCAGTTCATATAAAAACTCCGTGCCTGCTTTGAAAGTCGGAAAGACTATCGAGCCATATTGTTTGACCGCTGGCAGTGGGTGGATGCGAATCACCGCTTTGGTGATCAAGCCTAGATTGCCTTCGTTGCCAAAAAGTAACTTTTGCGGCTGCATGCCCATCGCCACGCGCGGCATTGCTTCCACCTGCTGAAGCACACCCATTGGCGTGACTAGCGTCACATTTTCGACAATATCTTCAATATTGCCATAGCGATTTTTCTTCATGCCGCTGGCATTGGTCGCAATCCAGCCGCCCAATGTGGATAATTCGATGCTGTCCGGTTCGTGGCCACAGACAAACCCAACTTTGGCCAGTTGCGCTTCAAGTTCGCTGCCCGTGATGCCGGCCTGGACACAAGCACGCAAATTTTCCTTGTCGATCCATTCGATTTGATTCATGCGCCGCATATCGACGGACACGATCATACGTTTCTCGTGTGCGGGCAGCTTTAGCGCACTGCTGACACTGGTGCCGCCGCCATAGGGCACCAAACAAACATTGTGCGCTTTGGCCAAATTGATCAGCTGGATCGCATCCGCTTCCGTTTCGCAATAGAAAATCAGGTCGGCGCTGCGTTCAAGCTTGGTGTAAAGGATACGGTAAATTTCATCCCCTGTTGCTTGGCCGTGGCTGTGAATCAGCCGTGCCTGAGGATCAAGCGTGTACTGAGTAGCCGGAAACGCTTGTTGGATGGCGCGGCAGAATGCCTCATTGACAACAGGTTCTGCAACCGGCTTCTCCGCCTGCTCTACTTTTATATCAGCTGGATCAATGCGGATCTCGAGCATTTCTTCCAAAAAGGGCACAAACTCGGGCATCTCCAGGCCGGATAATTCGTAGCGATCGCCCGTCATCTTCACCGAGCGATCGGCCTGGAGCACCATGTGGGTGTCCTTATAACCCCACTTATGCGCATGCGTTTCGTTTTGCTGATTATTGCTCATGCTAGGCTTCTCCTGCGTAGCGTAAAGAAATTAGTACTATATTTATCCTGTTTGCCTAATCAATGCTTTATGCAACCAATTCGGCTAGATATGCGGAGAGCAACTCAATAGTAGGATAATCCCAAGCCAACGTAACCGGCAATTCGCAGTCCAGCCACTCCTCTAAATCTCCCGTGAGTGTGATGGCGGCCAGCGAATCTAACCCATAACGGTCAAAAGATTCGCTGCTGTCAATTGCATCCGGCGAAATATTCAAGACGGTAGCGAGACGATCAACAAGCCAAGCTTGAATCGCTTCGGCACTTTTATCGTTTATTTCAGTGGCCATTGTCGTTATATTCCTTATTGATAAAGGCTCATCTCTGAAAAGTGTAAAAGCCGATGCTTTGCAACAAGTAAAATAGGGCGTTTTTACACTTTCGGCTGATGAAAGATTGATAAATGATATGCGCGGAATGCACAGAGTTTGGTCAGCAGCGAGACAAGTCATGTTTCTCTATGCCGCCGGCTTATGCCTGTTTATACAAAAATTGGGCACCCATGTTAGCCGATATACGTTCTATATCTTCATCCGACCGGCTGGCGAATTGAAAGGGCGCAATCGAAAATGCTCGGTCCTGTTCATTTAGTCGAACCAGCTCATCAGTTACCGCAGCCACCAATGCGAGCGGCACCGCCGGCCGGATTGGCTGAAATGTTGCCAATAGACGGTCAAGGGCTAATATCAGCCACTCTCCTTTGGCAAAGAAATCGCCCAACAAGGTGCGGTTGTAAAGCCACATTTGTAAACAAGTGGCGGCCGCATGTAGGCTACAATATTTTTTAGCCAGGTCAAACATAGCTGGTGCTTTGTGCGCAACGCGGTCACCAGCACTGGTTAACGCTTGCACCTCTTGATCTAACGTCTGAATTTGTATGCCCAATTCCTCGGTTAATGCACGAATTCTGGCGAGCAACGCCGCGTTGGCTGAGTTCGGATTCTCTTCTATCTGGGCTTGTAAACACGCTAGCTGTTCCAAAGCGATGGGCGTGCCTTGCAATACTGCGTCGCGCCCCCGATTGAAAAGTATCAGCCGGTTGGGAGTAAAATCTGGCAGTGGCTGCTCAATCGAGAAAATCGCCGTCAGTTGTGTACGCAAACCCGGCTCTGTGCGTGCGTCGGTTTTGTGCTGATAGGCCAAGAGTGAGGCCAATTGCGAACCGATCACACTCAAATTGACCACCGTACTCCCATCAAAAAGGCTGACGACCGCACTGTCGCGCAGCAATTTCTGAAAGATGCCTGCATTGTGCTCTTCGCGCAGATAGTAACGGGCGCCCAGCACAACTGACAAATCGCGAATTAAATTTTCTACCGTTGTCGGTACAAAAAATTTAGTAATCGCCGACCAGACGCTGAACTGCTCCGGCACAATATGCAATCCGCGGGCCGCGGCCACACCAACACAATCGGCAATCAGCAGGTCGATAAAGGCATTGGCCACCGTTTTTTGTACATTGGGAATGGCCAGTACACTATTGCCATAAACTTGTCGTTCCAGCGCAAAGGCCAGGGTGGTGCGTAATGCGCTATCACCTGCGCCCAAAGAAAAACCAGCGCATAGGGTACGCGTTACCATCAACCCCAACAGCGAAATTTCCAACCCAGCACCGGTTGCCCCAATCCGCGCCGCCGCCGGGAGGTGGCAAGCCTGGAAGCGAACGCCGCTGATGTCCGCGCCACGGATGCCATGCGTCTTTACTTTGGGACAGTACGTGTATGCGCCTGAATCCAGCTCTTCTTTGTCGACCAGAAAGAGTGAAAATCCCCGCGGCCCACCGTTGGGATCCGTCCGCGCAAAGACTGTTAAGGCGCGGGCGCGTGTCGCGTTATTGATGAGCCACTTCTCGCCGGTCAATTGATAGCCGTCTTCGTCTGCCACCGCTTGCACATCACTGGCCAATACATCACTGCCGTGGTCGCGTTCGGTGAGGGCGAAGGCCAACGATTGTTTTTGTTGGATCATCTGGGCGACTCGACGTTTTTGCTCGTCGCTGCCAGCCAGCCAAACATGGACAGCCCCCAGATATATCTGACCGAGGGCAATCGCTACCGTCAGATCGCGTCGCGAAAGTACGCGTAAGATAGCCAGCGCCTCTTCAAATGAAGCAAGTTTGCCCCCGTATGCAAGAGGGATAAAATAGTCGAATAATCCCCACTCGTGCAAAAAGGAGCAAATCTTCTCTGGGAATGCAGACTGTTCGTCGAGATCGATTTGCTGCCGAAAAGAAAAAATAGTTTGTGAATTGCGGGGGTCGCCCAGCACACGCTCTAGTGCCTGGGCTGTATGATACGCGTTAAGTGATGCAAGGGTCATACACGTACACCTTTGGTGGATTAGACAGAAAGCGCCTGTACTCAACCGGCGCTTGATCGGACGATTATCTAATGAGTTAGAAGACTTGGCAATATTTCCGGTCTTGATAAGACAGTTTGATCGCGGTTGGCAGGCCCAGGAAGTTAGTTTATGTTCACGATTTTGTAGCGTACATTTACATGCTTCAATCCATCATCGCTGGGGTGTTACGTAGCATAGCAGGCGATGCCGCCTTGCGTCCACTTTGGATCGGGTTGAAATCAAAAAGACAAGTTGGAAATACGCGAATTGCAGCCATGCTTTTATAAAAGCCTGGCTGCAAGCAACTGATCCTTGTTGTAAGTCGGTGCTTATATAGAAGTCACTTAAACTTGGCCCAATCTGGTTGTTTTTCACCCCAAAAGATTAGGCCAAGTTTAAGTGATGTGACGATTAAGCCAGCGTTTCGACGCCCGATCAGCGCTGCGTCAACGAGAAAGATACCTTCGGCACCTCGGTTGTGAACACCTGTTTACCGATACCCCATCTCGTCCGCTCGATGGGGCTCATGGAGGAAGCCAAAAACGCTTGACAAGCGGCTTATGGCTGTAAAATGAAGCAATCGTTGTCGTACCCCATGTACCGACGGTTACAGCGCATCCGATCATGTATAACCTAGAATAAAAGAGCAAGCAACCTGCTTGTCGGCTCTCACCCAACAATCCGGATTGTTGCAACAGAGCCACTACCCAATCGAGAAGGAAGGGAGACTGCCCGTTCAGACACAAAGGCGTGGCTGGACATCTACCCAACTACCGTTCACTTACGCATGTGTGCGTTCTGTTGGGGCTGGCTTTCGCATTTCAACTCAACCATTTCAGAGAGAAGGAGCAACTTTCCATGTTATTACGTTCATTATCACCTCAGAAGCAGCGCCACCTGCGCCGCTGGATTACGCTCGCAAGTGTTATCACGCTCGCGCTGACCCTTGTAATGGCTGGACTGGTAAGTGCAACACCGGTATCCGCCAACCATAAGCCCGGCCATGGCAACCCGACACCGACACCGACACCAACGCCCGCACCGACACCAACGCCCGCACCCACGCCAACGCCCGCACCCGGCGTGGGGAACTGGACACCCACCGGCAGCGTGGCCATTGCACGGGAACGGCACGCTGATGCCGTGCTTGCCGATGGACGCGTTCTGATCGTCGGTGGAAACACAAGTGGAAACGCAGCAGCAAAAAGTACGGAAATATACGACCCTGCCACGGGCGTCTGGTCGGCAACTGGTGACATGGTCATTGGTCGCAGGGATCACACGGCGACATTGCTGAACAACGGCCTGGTGTTGGTCGCTGGCGGCGAGGATGGACCAGGC